>JAHJDU010000205.1 GCA_018812385.1 Pseudomonadota bacterium | reverse complement strand
TCCGGATTGAATATTGTTATTGCCATTACCTTTGCCTCTTCTCCGGGAATCATGCGTATTGTGCGGGGACTCACCCTGGATCTTCGCAATCGCGATTATGTTGCAGCAGCCCAGACCCGGGGTGAATCTGACTGGAGAATCATGTTGTTTGAAATTTTGCCCAATGCCCGGGGCCCGCTTATTGTGGATGCCTGCCTGCGTCTGGGATACGTAATTATTACCATTGGAGTTCTTGGTTTTTTAGGACTTGGCCTGCCACCACCAGATCCTGACTGGGGAGGAATGGTAAATGAAACACGTCAGATGGCAATGGCTTTTCCCCATATGACCCTTTTTCCCTGTATTGCAATATCTTCATTAATTCTAGGGTTTAATCTATTGGCAGACGGGTTGCGTGAAATATCATTACGTGATTAAAAGGTAAAAAACAATGAATGACATTCAAGAACCCGTACTGATTTGTAAAGATCTGTGTATTTCATATTATACACGAGCCGGAGAGATACCTGCTGTAGTTGATTTTTCCCTGACGGTTAAGCCCGGGGAGACCATTGGTATTGTTGGAGAATCAGGCTGCGGTAAATCAACTGTTGCCATGGCGATCATGCAGTACATGGGTGCCAACGGCGGTATAAAAAGCGGATCCATAATATTCAAAGGCCGTGATTTAACCCGGCTGAATGAAAATGAATTGCGCAGTATTCGAGGGGCAGAGATATCAATGATCTATCAGGAGCCTTTTGCTTCTTTAAATCCAAGCCTGAAAATCAGCACCCAGCTCATGGAAGTACCCCTGGCACATGAAAACATTTCTAAGAAAGAAGCTCGCAAGAGATCTTTACAAATGCTGACGGATGTCAACCTGCCAGACCCTGAACGGGTTATGGAGTCTTATCCCCATCAGCTATCCGGTGGCCAGCAGCAGCGGGCCGTCATTGCCATGGGGCTTTTGTCCAAACCTTCTTTGTTATTGTTAGATGAGCCGACCACTGCCCTGGATGTTACCGTGGAAGCCGGGATTGTTAAATTGATTGGAGATATCAGCAAAAAATTCGGCACTTCCCAGATCTATATCTCTCACAATCTAGGGTTGATTTTAGAGACCTGCGACCGGGTGTTTGTGATGTATTCCGGTGAAGTTGTAGAAGAAGGAACCGTAAAGTCTCTTTTTAAATCGCCAAAACACCCCTATACCCACGGTCTTTTTTCATGTATTCCTTTGCCCACAACAGATAAAAATGCAGCTCCCCTAAAGCCGATCCGGGGACAATTACCCCTGCCTTTTGACCGACCTTCCGGATGTTATTTTGGTCCCCGTTGCGATTATTTTAAAAAAGGTTTGTGTGATAAAGACCATTTTAAAATGGAGAATGTAGAAGGCAGTGCGCCGGATCATCGTGTCCGCTGTTTACGGTATAAAGATATTGACCATACAAAAAACCTGTCCTCTGATACTGTCAGAGAATCACTTAAGATTGGCAAACGGGTCCTTAATGTTGATGGTATGAAAAAATACTACGAGGTAAAAGATTCCTCATTCATGGCCATGATTACAGGTAAAAGTGCCCGGTTCGTAAAAGCAAATGAAGAGTTGAACTTTACAGCCCATGAAAGTGAAACTGTCGCTATTGTTGGTGAATCCGGCTGTGGCAAATCAACCTTTGCCAAAGTTCTCATGGGACTTGAGACAGGAACGGATGGAGAGATACGCCATAATGGCAAAGATATTTCAAATATAGAGGTTCGGGACCGTTCTACCAAACAGATCCGTTCCCTGCAGATGGTTTTCCAAAATCCCTTTGACACCTTGAACCCAAGCCATACTATTGGTGGGCAGATATCAAGGGTTATCAGGCAATTTGGTATTGAAACCGATAAAAAGAAAATTTTTGATCGTGTGATGACCCTGCTGGATACCGTCAAACTGCCTAGAGATTTTTATTTCAGGAAACCCAGGCAGTTATCCGGCGGCCAGAAGCAGCGTATCGGTATTGCCAGGGCATTTGCCGGAAACCCGAGTATCGTAATTGCCGATGAGCCAGTATCAGCGTTGGATGTATCTGTGGCTGCTGCTGTGACAGAGCTTTTGATGGATATCCAGCGCAAACATAAAACCACTCTGCTTTTTATCAGTCATGATCTAAGTGTTGTCCGCTACCTGTCGGATCGTATTGTTGTCATGTATCTTGGGCATATCCTTGAGAGGGGAACCACAGAAGAAATATTCGCTCCCCCCTATCATCCCTATACAGAGGCCTTATTATCTGCAGTTCCCATTGCTGATCCAGATATAACCAAGCGTAGAATAGTATTGGAAGGAGACCTGCCAAGTGCAATGAATCCCCCCAAAGGGTGCCCATTTTGCACCCGGTGCCATCGAAAAATTGGTGACATTTGTGATAATGAACTTCCACAGGAAATGTTGGTAAAAGACCGCCATGTCATCAAGTGTCATATACCCATCGAAGAATTGAGTAAGATAGAACCTGTCATAAGAATGCCAAAAGCAGCAGAACGTATTCAGGCTCTATAAAAAATATCTGCCATGAGAGCTCCTGAGCTATCCTTGATTTTTATGACTTATTTTCTGTTTTTAAACCTTGTTTCGATTAATTTTGAAGAGCAACCTGAATTAGCAAATTAGATGGATTTAACACAGCAACTGATACAAGGTGCGGAACGCCTTCTGACAGCAGAAACATCGCCTGAATACTGCAACAAAACCAGTTATGGACTCAGAACGGATCAGCTCCCTGTTTTTCAAGACTTTGCCATCTATCTACAGGATATTGTAACCCGGCCTGAAGTAGAAATGCGGCCGCCATACTGTCGAATCATCCTGCCGCCACGAACCGGGAAAACGGTGATTGCAGGTCACATCATTGCAATGACAGGTTTGTCTGCCACAATTGTCGTCCCCACTAGAGCCCTTGTTGTCCAGACATTCAAAGCACTGAGGTCTCAACTGAATGGAACAGTCCCCATTGGGGTGTTCTATGGTCGTGAAAAGTGCGTTGTTGACGGCGGTACCAATATAATTACCTACAACAGCCTTCAGAGGCATTCAGACAGCGGCACACTGCCAGGAGCCATTGGAAAATCCAGCCTGGTCTTTTTGGATGAAGCCCATCACTCAATGACAAAGCTGCGCATGAACGCCTTGAACCAGGCCTTTAATGTTGATGCCGTACGAATTGCTTTGACAGCAACCCCCCGGTACAATGATGCCAAACGACTTGATAATTTCTTTCCTGATAAAATCCATGAAATAGATCTATTTGAGGCCATGTCCCTGGGACTTCTATCGCCTGCCAGGGTCTGGGTTGTAGAAGTAGACGCAGGAAATTCCAGAGTGAGGATTGTTGCTGGTGATTTTGAAAATGCGGCCCTGGGAAGACTCATGTCCAGTGCACCCTTTTTCAAGACTGTGGAGATCTTTCGATACACAAAGGACAATAGTCGTATTCCATGTCTGATTACCTGCGCTTCAAGGCAGCAGGCCTATGATCTTAGCAAATATCTGAAGAAATATAAGCCCCATCATCATCCGGCACCTGGATTAATTTTGGGGGAGACGCAGGACAACATACGAAACCGGCTGCTTTCAGATTTTGAGACGGGGAAAATTGATACACTGATCCAGGTGGGCGTTCTTATTGAAGGATGGGATTCCCCCCGCTGCAAGCTTCTCATTGATCTTGCCCCGTCCACATCTGAAGTCCGTGCCACGCAAAAATATTTCCGGGTAATGACCCGGTATCGGCAAAAAGAAGCGAAAATTTATGTTATTTTACCTGACAGATTGCCCAGACCACCTGTTTTGCCTATGGATCTTCTCCTTGACAAGGGTGATGAGTACATGTGCGGAAATATTATCAACCGTCGAAACGATTTATGCCCTTTACGCCCCATTGACACCCATATGGAAACCCCTGTCAAAGGCGTTGTGGTAAAAAAAAAGATAATGGTGGGTGGCGCCAGACTGGAACGGCCCAAATTAAAGCCTGCAAGTCAAGACCAGATACGTCTTGTCATCGAATCCTGCCCCGGATTTAATCCGGCTGATCCCTGCATCAGAAAACAATTTAATACCCTTATGTTTTACCATCTCCTATTCACAGGTTCAGGAAAACTGTTGTTGCTCTGGCTCAGGGTGGGCTATCTGAAAAATGCGTATTGGCAATTCATGGCAAAACTATACCCTGAAACAACGGGATATTCCTATCTGACAAAAAATGCCGCAATCCGAGGTAATAAAACAGAACTTTTTGAAATCCACACCTCATGCCGGGAGGATGCCCTTTTTTTCAACAAGGCTTTGCTGAAACCCTGCGCAGAGGACGGAAAACCAGTGGCTCCTTTTCCTGAGACCCTTTTGGTACTTCAAGGTGGAATAAAAGAGGAACGAACTCCTGAACAGTTATTACTGATAAAGGAACAGATTGATCTCTGTTTTATCATAATGGAGAACATGGCCCCCAGACTTCGACAATTGATTGTCTGGAAATTCGGGTTATGCGGTGAAGTGCCTTTGAGCAATACTGAGATTGCTGAAAAGCTGAATCTGTCAAAGGCACGGGCATACCAGCTAACCGAAAAAAGTTTAAGAACATTAAGGTTTAAGCTCAACCTCCAAAAAAGGAAAGACAATTTCAGGTCTGACTCCTGAACCGTCAATACCCTAAATTTTCAATTGCCGATTTTAAAGATCAACACTCTTTAAATGGTGTCCTTTCGGTAAGCGTGCACAAACTCAAAAAAATGTGCATGAGCATACTGGCAATCCGCCAGTATGCTGCATTTTTCTATATAAAAATCAGAATGGTTTAAATTGAAAAAGCTATCCTGCGATCACCATTTTTCGACAGAATACCTGATGAAAACATACCTTTGCGTGGGCCATCTTTATCTTTTTTTATACAGAGGCTGTCATTTCTGTGCTACCTCCAAAAATCATTTTAAGCAGTCGTTTTATTGAGGCTGTTATCCGTTGCAGGCAATAGAGCGCCCCAAATACAGGCTTTATTGAGAATAAGGGGTTTTCGCCCCTTCCAGTAGCTCCCCAAGGCGGTAAGCGTTTTGCCAGCCCCCGCCATCTGCTCCTTAAAACTCTCGGCAGAAATTTTCTGCACCGGAAACAGGGGTTCGATGAGAGCGGGGCGGTCTTTCCATTCAAAGGGTTTAAGCATGGGGGGCTCCTTGCATGTTTTGTTTTCCCTTGTCGGTCAGGCGGTATTTCTGCAGACGACTTTGAGGCTTATCCGGAATCGTCCGCTCGATCATTTTCTGGTCAAGTGCCGGTTGAAGATAGAGTTTTTCAAAATTGTCTCTCCCTTTTAGCCCCAAAGCATTCATCATCTCTTTTTTTGTCATTTCCAGATTGCATTTTTTCAACAATAATAAAACTTGCCCTGTGACTTGCCCTGTGACTTGCCCTGTGACTTGCCCTGTGACTTGTGCGGCATCTTGCATGGCAGCTTGCTCACCGGCTTGCTCGGTAAGGGGAACAATCACCCTGAAAATATCCTCTTCGAGCATCTCAGGACGCGACCCGGAAAAAACAGCGGTATATTTAAACAGATTCCGCACACCCGAGCCCAGTTCATCGGCCAGCCCCATCTCTTTAAAAATTCGGGCAATAACCGGATTTTTCGGACAGGGTGTAAAGTTGTCCGGGTCAATGAAGCCGTGACTGATGGCCCGGTTGCCGTTTTCGGCAAGAATCCTGTTTTTTTCAATGATAATCTTCGCTGGAAATGCCTTTACATATTCACGGTGAATCAGAATATTGGAAGCAATCTCCCGCATAATTTTATCCCGCACACTGATGCGTTGGGTGCCCTCCAGATAAAAGGGATCGGAAAGATGTTTCTGTCCAAAGGCGATAATCCGGTCATAGCTTTCGATCAGGTTGGTCCGCACATCATCCCGGTCATCATAACGGTCAAGATTATCCCGGCGCAGAATCAGGTCGGTTTTGTGGTGGGGTATAACCGACAGAATCGTTTCATCCTTGCCGAATAATAAAATACCGGCAAGGCTAAAGCCCTCTTTGCCGGTTTGATAATCTTTTAGAAAAACTTTTGCGCTTCTTAAAAGAGCCATGTCGTCCATGAGCTTCCACGGATGATTCGTCTTTTGAAAACTTGCCTGACGTCGCGCCATCTCAATCAAATCCGGCCGCAGGTCGGTCATCTCGCAATAAGGGTAAACCTTGCTCTCTGTATAAGTAGTTTGTTTATTGATGTATAGATTGGAGATCATAGCGCTTTTTCCGGTAATATCCAAATCAGCGTCATGGTTCCGATCAAATACTTTCCCATTGCAGGTATGAACCTGGGAACTCTGCGGTACAAAAATATACACAATCTGCTTACCTTCGATGTTTACCTGCTCCATAGAGAGATAAACAGAAGGCATAATCTTCTGGGGATTATTAACAGCAGTAATAAAATCCTTTTTTATCTGGTCAATGGCTCCAGGATCAACGCCGGTGACACCGCCGTTATCATCAACCCCGAGTAAAATCTCTCCGCCGTAGCGGTTTAAAAATGCGCATACTGTTTCATATACATCCCTGTTCAGCGCCTTTCTGCAGGTCTTGAACTCCACCCGCAGGCCTTCATCCTCTTTTATCAGAGCCTGTAACCTGTGTTCCAGCATGGCTAAGTCGCCACTCAAAAATAATTTTACATTTTTAATATGATTTGAAACAAAATAATTGTCGTGCGTTATTGGGTTTATTCAAGCTATATGCAGCAATTATCTATAAAAACAGACAAATATAGACT
>JAHJDU010000204.1 GCA_018812385.1 Pseudomonadota bacterium | reverse complement strand
ATTCAAAAAGAATTCGTTGATGGTAAAACACGAGGATTTCCGAAAGGAAGAATAAGTGTTGCCAAAAAAGCTGTTCAGGATTTCAAAAAACTAACAGAAGATCCTTTGTTGTTAGTTGACTTAATGTTGACATTTGTTGAATGTATTTCAGATTTTAATTCAGACTTTGGTGTTGATGAGGAAAAATTCTATAATGCCCCCGAAGATATGTTTAGAAAAGCCTTAGCACTATTGAAAACAAAAAAACTATTGCCCAATTTTCAAGAAAGGGCATATGAGATTGTAGAGAATGCATGTGATGCCTGGGGACATTTAGACTCCCTTAAAAGTTGCTATGAAGATTTTTACGAAGACTTTGATCAGTGATTACAAATTTATCCCCGACATGGCTTCCAAGGGGTTTGGCTTACCACGCCGCTTTTTGAAGACTAAAATTTTAATAAGCAATAATGCGGTTGATATAATAATTTCCGGGGCCTTGACCAAAATCCAGTTACTCTCCAATTAACCTTAATGGGCTTTTGATTTCTTTTACCCATGCAGTTTTCCTCCGGGTAGAAGCACCGGTTACCCGGCGCCTCCCCCACAGATCCGTACGAGCGGAATTCCCGCATACGGTTCCTCAATTCCGACTCTTCTTAACAAGCCGGAAGCCAAACAGGTTTCCCCATGTGGCGCATAACTTTGCTGTCCGCCAAGCTATCAGATATTATGAACTATTCGTGGTTTTGGTAATGGGTACTGCGCTGAAAGGTCAACATATTGGACGTTCCCTTTATGTGATCTTTTGCACAGCCAATACCTCCAGGCCCTCAGCGTGTTGTAATGTGCATTTGCAATGGCCTTGAAATTGCCAATTACTCCAAAATACTGGTAGTATCCCCTCAACTTGCTACATAGAGTTGCATACTGCTCTTTCAAAAATTTATGCCGGTTCTTCTTACACCATTCCCATACACCCTTTTTAAAACGATGAAGACGTTTGCTGGCTGTTTTCTTCATAATTACCCAATAACCCCGACGTGACATTCCCAAGTAAAAGGTGAATCCCAGAAAGTCAAATGTACCCGACTTTTTTGCCTGATCATTCTTCTTACCCGGCCTAGCAAAGCGTAATAGCTTTGTCTTGTCTGGATGGAGTTCCAGGCCATACCGGTCAAAACGCTTCCTCATTGCTTCTAAAGCCCTTCTGGCATCTGATTCCAATTCAAAACCTGTTATGAAATCATCTGCAAACCTGATCAAAAAACTACGCCCTTTCATCCTCGGTTGTACTTCCCGAACGTACCAATCATCCAGTACGTAATGGAGAAAAATGTTACTCAACACAGGAGAAATTACACCGCCCTGCGGAGTGCCGGTATCTGATCGGTAGAGTCTTCCCTCTTCCATAACACCAGCTTTCAACCATTTTCCTATCAGACGTATTATGCCACCATCATTGACCCGTAACTTAAGAAATTCTCTCAAATAGTTATGATCAATGTTGTCAAATAGCCCTGTAATATCTGCACTCACTATCCAATTAGTGTTTGTCCTTATGCTCTCTTCCCGTAACTCCTTGATTGCCATGTGTTGGCTGTGTCCGGCACGAAATCCATGGGAAAAGTTGTAAAAATTTGGCTCGTAGATCGCGCTGAGTATCATTTCCACTGCTTTCTGAACTACTTTATCCTCAAAAGCAGGTATACCGATCGGTCTCTGTTTGCCGTTTTCCTTTTCTATCCAGATTCGTTTTACAGGTGTTGCAGCGTATTGACCTCTGCACAATCGCTGATGTAGATTATAGAGGTTTTGATCAAGATCATCTGCATAGCTTGATGCAGTTACCTTGTCCACACCTGCTGAACTACTCTTCTTGACCCTGCGGAATGCTTCATGCAGCATAGCCAGATCAAGTCTGTGAGCCAGTGACGTAAACGTCATTTCCGGATGTTTCCTTGCCAGTATGGCAATCCCGCTCAGAGTTGCATCTCCCACCAGTACAGGTGGACTGCCCTTACTTTCAGAGTCTGGATTGGCACTGTTTGCTCTGTGAGTGACCTGTTTCTCTATTGTACGGCTTTGCGTTGATATGGTTTGTGATCTCTGCGTATCTCCCATAATTCCTTCCATACTTACGTTATGCCCAACTTCTCCTTCCCTACAGTGGGTCGCTTGGACGTCACTTCCCCACCTTCTCGATCAGATACAGTTCTCTGATCTTCGGTACTATGATCCGCTAAGACTGCCCAAAGTCCATCTCAGGTTTGTTCGTTGTTAACTCTCCGCCCCTGATACCATGCATGTTCAACTTGTTTGTGATTCCAAAAGGCATTCCGAGGATGACTTTCAGACTTATTCAAGGGTGTTGAACAGTTGCCTTGAATACCGGGAAATTTTGGTTAAGGCTTTCCTGAAACCTTCATTGTACAGGGAAACTTTGGGCTCTCTCAAGTTCCCGAGTTACCCCTTTGAATACATGCCCTGGTCTAGGACTACGGTGGTGTCCGCCTCGCTTGTCATAGCGCTCAGAGGACTGCTGCCTTCCATCATATATAGAACGTCGGCTTTCCCTCTTCATTTTATTTGAAAAAAAAATCGGAGTTTATCCATTGACCACATTAATATTCTTTTCGGAGCTCAATACAGGGCCTGCATTCTTGATCCAGTCCGGCTCAGGACTCCCGTTACCGGGCTTACCCTCGGACCTTCCTATTGATCTGCTGACTAAGCTTTAATCAAGTGGGACTTACACCCACTGGGTAACAATAACAAATTTCAAAGAGTTTATTCCCTCCTTTCCCGATGTTCCGGGCTTATCTTGACGCAAATATACTTGAATTGAAATTTCAAAGCTGAAAAAGCCCCATATACCATATATGGGGTTGGGCAAAACTTTTAAAAATCCAGACTATGAATACAAGTTATCGCTTTTCAGGTCTGAAAGAAAACGACAGCTTATACCATTAGTGCTCGCTTCTTTTTTATATATTGGTCTTTCAGAATAATTGATATTGTGAATTTGTAAGAGCTTTTCAAACTATCTCACACACATTCATGTCTCAATTATTCTATAAAATTAATGCGGAAGAATAGCCTGTAACACTGCCACGGGCTTATAAAGTT
>JAHJDU010000203.1 GCA_018812385.1 Pseudomonadota bacterium | reverse complement strand
TTTAACTTTTCCAAAAATAAATAAAAAACCTGGCGCGAGAAACAATTCTCAAATTAGAAATTTCTTATTCCTGACCCATCTGGATCATGCATACTTTTTCTGTACCACCGGTTTAATGCGATACCAAATATGATTTTTTAATTCGAGACCATTCATTTTGCCATAAAGCGGGTTTTGGGAATCTATATCATTATAGAGTAATTCAGAGATATGAACAGAATCCGAGAGCGTCGGTTCATGGTTACTGATACCCCAAAGATCTAGATGAAGCAATCTGTCTTCAATCCATAAAAAAAATCAAGGCATATTTCGAATTCAGGTTAATTTCAAGAGAGTCCGCACGCTATATATAGTGATGCAAGACAAATTAAATTTTAAAAATAAAATCCCATTCTATTTGGATAAAGCCTCTTGCCTGGAAATGTATAAATATGATTCTTCCGGTTAAAATACTAGCGTTTATATATGGTATTATCAGTCACGAGTAAAAATTCAAATAGTGTCACGAATTCCAAAAGGAATAGTCGGTGTCATGACCCTGAACGACAGCGGTCATAGTAACGTGCATGTGTCACTTTTGAAGAAAATCTTCATAGCACAACATCTGGTATCTAAGGATTTCCCTTTTTCCATCAAAAATTAAATTTTTCAATATTAATTTGGAATCTGGCCGGAGTTGTGACTAATTATACTATTCATGACCTCGACCCAGTCTTCAAATGTCAAAGATATCAGTTGTAACCTTGAGCATTCTGGGAAAAAATATTTTTGTTTTTCGACTGGAAAATTTCTTTAGCAAGGGTGCGGACTATGTCTATAACGAAATTCCCCCGATGCTGGATTTAAAGGGGTGGACTATTATTAACAGTCTTGTGCTTTTAGCATCATCGGCAAACACAATATCTTGTGTTTGGGGTAAATTCCATTCATCACACAGATAATCAAACTTATTGTAATATAAAAAATTGAAGCGAACCATTCTGGAATTAAACACGGTTTCCACTGTTGAAAAAACCCCAGCCTGAACGATGCCCTGAACAAAGCAATACAAAAAAAGGACTTGGATAATATGAGCCCGCGACTAACCGTGCTTTCCCACAACCTGTGGATCGACAAAACTTTTACAAAATTGTCATTTGTCGAAAATGGCAGCACTGCCATTTTCGACAAATGGTCTGTTTAATATCGATACAGGATTGCCAAATCTAATAAATGCCGATTTAGAGATAGATAGCTTAAAAACAACGGCGGACAGATCCCTTGGACGGGATATCTGAAAAATTGGCGGTTTTCGGTCGAGCATTAATTAAAAGAATATAGTGTTTCCACTTTGCCACTGCCTTCCGAGGGTTCTTTTTCCCTGCATGTTTTGTCCAGATATATTTTTTATGTCTTTGCCTTGTTCAAGCCGTGTTTTACAGAGGCGGTCTGAACTTTTGAGGGAATGTCGGTTAATAAAATCAGATCATTAAGCAAAAAAGATAGCCATTTCAGTGGTTTCGGGAGGTTTTTGAAAATTGACTCAACCTGTTGAACAAATTTGTTCAACAATACCCCGCTTCCTTAGAAACCACGGAACCCCTCTTCTTGCTAACCCTTATAGCATATAGCTTTGACAGCAATTTATGGACCCTTTCAAAAGGTGTTTTCCCTACCGTCAAATACCCGGGATCTTTGCCAATTTCAATTCCAAACGTATACTATGGATTATTTTCATAAGGTCTATATCATATTAAAAAACGTTTCAGCGCTTTTAGGATATTTTGTATTGTGATTGCGGAAACTATTTCTTCGTCTTTTCTCTTTATTCACTCCTGTATTTTTTAAAGTTTTCCGCCTGTTCAAATATCTCTTTGAATACCTCATCCTTTGGCACCGGCGGATAGCCGTGGTCTGCAAGAATCAGTATCAAGTCAACTTTCAATTCTGCTTTTATATCATCCCTTTGTGACCAGTCTGTGTATTTTGCTTTGTCGTCTACAACCTTTTTAACGGCTTGAGATAGCGTAATCAATTTTTCATGCAGATACTCAAACTCATGCTTTTCGGCAACAGCCTTCAGGATGTCATAAAAAGCTTTCTCTTCAAAATTGATTCCCATTTCTTCGAATGAGCTTTTCTCCTTCTGCAGGTCTTTAAACAGATCGGCAAAATGCTGCGCAATATCATCAAGAACATCATTTGCCAAGGCCAAACCCTCTTTACGTTCGTTATACTTGTCAAGCAATGCCTTGAACCGCTTGGTAAAATCAATACCCTTTATTTTGTTCACCTTTTTGAATTCATCAATTGCCTTTTTGAGCAGCTGTTGAAGGAGCTTGATTCTTGTATTTGGCAGTTTGATTCTATCAATTTTTGCCATGTATTCATCGCTGAAAATGTCGATGTCATTGTCTGCTTCATTTTCACCAAGTTTGAAGACCTCTTCTACACCGTCGCTTAATAATGCTTCCTTTATCATTTCACGCACTTTTGCATTCATTTGTGCGGTGTCAGGCGCATTGCCTTTGGTCAGTTTGTGAACAATCGCAGCAATGGCCATATAGAAGTGAATGTAATCCCGTTCTTTTTGTGTTATCTGGTCACTTGTCGAGCAGATTTTATAAGCCGAACGAAGTCTTCTTGTCATTCCCATGAATCTTTTTTCGGCCTCTTCGGTAATCTGGACATATTCAGCCCCTTTGTTAAGGCATTCCAGTTGTTGCAGTGGGGTTCCGGTAAAGTAGGGTTTAGAATCAAACTTGTGAAAGAGCCTTAAAAGCAAATCCAGTTGGTCTTTAACGATTATTACAGCCTTGTAAATATCCTCAAAATCATCTTCCTCTACCTGGGAGTATTTCTTGAGGGCAAGATTCATGTTGCTCTTTATTCCGATATAATCAACTACAAGGCCCGCTTCCTTGTTTTCATATACCCGATTTACCCGTGAAATGGTTTGAATCAGAGAATGCTGTTGAATTGGTTTATCAATATAGATTGTATCGAGAAATGGTACATCAAATCCGGTCAACCACATATCAACTACCATGGCAATCTTAAAATTTGATTTGGCATTCTTGAACTGGCGGTCAAGTTCCTTTCGGTTGTCCTTTGTTCCGAGACGGTCCCAGAGCTTTTTCGGATCATCTTTGCCCCGTGTCATTACCATTTTGATT
>JAHJDU010000202.1 GCA_018812385.1 Pseudomonadota bacterium | reverse complement strand
TTTCTATTTTTTCTATTGCTGGTTCAGGGGGTTGTTTTTCAACGGGCTGTTTTACAGGCAGCTTTGTACAGGCGGACAAACAAAAGATGACCATAAAAATGATGAAGTATCGATAATGTGAAAAAATTGGATTATTAGACGTCATTTATTTTTATTTATTATTTTATTATATTTTCACAGGTTTGTAACCCATGATGTTAGAATTTGGACTATATGTAAAATTAAAGATTATGTCAAAAACTCTTTTATCATCTTTTCTGCCTCATCAAACTGAGAAGGCATAAGCCAATGCATATCTTTATCTTTACGAAACCATGTAAATTGCCTTTTGGCGTATCGTCTTGTATCCCTTTTTAATAATCTGACCGCTTCTTCCCAATCGACTTCATTGTTGATGAACATAGCCATATGCTTATACCCAATTGATTGCATGGATTTTAAGTTAAAAGAATAACCCTTTTGCGCCAGGGTTGTCACTTCATTGAGCAAACCTTGATTAAGCATCAGTCCAACCCGTTTATTGATCCGGTCATATAATTTTTCCCTGTCCATGTAGAGTCCAATTTTAAAAAAATTATATCTCTGGTCCTCAAAGTTATGATTTTTTTGGCGATCAGAAATTTTCTGGCCAGTAGTCTGACAAACCTCTAATGCTCTGATCATCCTGAAGGAATCGTTGGGGTGTATTTTTTTTGCAGCCTTGGGGTCACATTTTTCAAGTTTTTGGTAAAGGCTTATGCTCCCCTTCTATTCAAGTTCTCTGGTCAATTCTGACATTATTTGAGGGCATATGGGTTTTGATCGGAATAATCCATGTAAAAGAGCCCTGATATAAAGTCCTGTACCACCAGCAATAATGGGAATTTTTCCCCGGGCACTAATATCTTCAATGGCTTTATCGGCAGCTTTAACGTACTGGCCTGCATCAAAATTCTCTTTGGGATCAACAAAATTAACAAGATGGTGCCTTGCCAGTTTTAATTCTTCAGGACCTGGTTTGGCAGTGCCGATATCCATGTGTTTGTAAATTTGCATTGAATCAGCACCGATGATTTCTCCATTAAACCGCCTGGCAACTGAGATGGCAAAAGAAGTTTTACCGATGCCTGTTGGCCCGCAGATGACAATAATTTTCTTCATAAACAATGTTTATACTCGTTCAATAATTGTTGACAAGCCTTGTTTGATACCCTTATAACTCAATTTGTGCTAATTGAGAATAAAATTCATACTTAAATTTTAATTTTAAGTTGATAGCACTTTTATTATTTTTTTGTGTGTGGTATGCACGATGTATTAAAAGTTTCTGGCGGTAGAAACAAAACTAACACACATGGCTGGTGAGAACCAATATAAATATTTGATAATTTTATTATTATCGGTGGTTTGTGGATTTAGGAGAACTGGTTTATGACTTTTGATCTTTTGTTTAATTTATCACTTATATTATTTGCTATTGGAATGATTTTTAAAATTGTCCAATGGTTTTCATTCAAAATCGGAATTCAAGCTCAAAATTCTACTTTTTCCCAAAGATTAATTTCAAGTTTAAAAGCAATACCTGGGGTGATTTTCAGTCCAAAAATTGTAGTTATCTTGAAAACATTTCTTTTTGAAGTGCTTTTCCTCCATAAAATTTTAAAACAGGATGTTTTGCGCTGGATAATGCATATGCTTATTTTCTGGGGTTTTATACTGCTGTTCTTTATGCATGCCCTGGAGTCTATTGTATCTGAAAAGATTTTCTCTTATTATTATTCAACTGTAAATCCCTTTATGTTCCTGAGAGATTTCTTCGGTTTCATGGTTTTGATTGGAATTATCATTGCCATTTGCCGTCGGGTTTTTATGAAAATTCACAGGTTAAGCACAAATAAAATGGATATCTATGCCATTTTTATTGTTGCCATCATTATTCTATCTGGATTTGTTTTAGAAGGGTCAAAAATTATTTCCCATACCGATTTTCAAAACATGGAAAAAGATTTTTCAGCCCTTGATTATAAAGAAGATATACTTGCTTTGGAAGCGTACTGGGTAAAATATTATGGGCTTGTCTCTCCCAATATTATTATAGAGCAGATTTCACCAGAAACCCTTGCGGCTGGTGAAGAAATCCATAATGAGAGCTGCGTTGACTGTCATACAAGGCCACAAGCAGCATTTGCCGGGTATGCAATGTCAAAAATGATGAAACCCGTGGGAGGTCTTCTGGATAGCATAGGTATGGTAAATATTTTATATTATTTTCATATACTTGCCTGCTTTATCGGTCTTGCGCTTTTGCCCTTTACCAAAATGCTTCATATGATAACAACTCCCATCAGTTTAATCACCAATGCGATAATGCAACGGGACAAATCAGACCCTTTGAATATTGCCACACGTCAGCTTATTGAACTTGATGCATGTGTTCATTGTAACACCTGCAGTAAAACTTGCTCACAAGGCCCTGCCTATGATGTTAAAAATAATGTGAACATCCTGCCATCTGAAAGAATGGTCTCCCTTCGGCAGTATTTTAAAACCAAAGACCTTGGCTCATCACAATTTATGGCAATTCAGGAAGGTATTTTTCTTTGTTCAAATTGTGACAGGTGCACGGTTGTCTGTCCGGCCGGAATAAACCTTAAGGAACTCTGGTATGATGTCAGAGAAGAATTTATCAGGTCCGGGGCATCGATCACATCCCTTGTATTGTCACCCTATTCATATAATCGCACATACAATCAAGACGATTTTGGTGCCACGCTTTCTGATATGCCGGCCAGACATGCCAAAGGCATTATCGCTTCCAAGTACAAGAAAAAGACTCTTTCAAAGGATGTCCTATCTTTGACCGATATGGATAATGGTAATAAAGATAATAAAGGAGTCGCTCTTCAGGATGCTACATTTGCCTATTGTTTTTCATGTGAAAACTGTACCAATGTCTGTCCTGTGGTCATGAATTATGAAAAACCAGAACAGGTTCTTGACTTGCTTCCTCACCAAATGATGAGATCAATAGGTCTTGGCCTTGAAAATCTTGCACTGGGATCTAATATGCTGTGGGATTGCGTCACCTGTTATCAATGCCAGGAACACTGTCCCCAAAATGTTAAAGTAACTGATATTTTTTATGAACTTAAAAACAAAGTGTCCAAAGATTGTTTTTACTCCCAAAAAGAGTGATGACATATTCTATGATTATATAAATATATGAAACTTGTTAAAATATTTCCTTCATTTTAATAGTACAGCAATGGAAAAAAATATGAAAAAATTTGCATTATTTATCGGATGTAACATACCGGCAAAAGTTCAGCAATACGAAGCTTCATCAAGGGCTGTGCTGAAAAAGTTAGATATTGATATAAAGGATATAAAAGAGTTCAATTGTTGCGGTTATCCTTTGAAAAATACAGATAAAACCGCATGGATTCTGTCATCAGCCAGAAATATTGCCTTGGCTGAAAATGCTGGGACAGATATTCTGACCCTTTGTAAATGCTGTTTTGGAAGCCTTAAAAAAGCCAATGCAATTTTAAAAGAGGATAATGACATAAAAGTTGAAATAAATGGAATCCTTGACAAAGAAGGCCTCAAATATAATGGGACATCTTCAATATCACACTATTTGTCTATATTGCATAATGACATTACAATTGATGAACTGAATAAAAAAATCATAGATCATTATAAGGATCTTAAAATAGCCACCCATTATGGCTGTCATGCCCTTCGTCCTTCTGAAATAATGAAATTTGATGATCCCGTCGCACCGTCACTTTTCGACAACCTTGTAAATGTTACCGGGGCTAAAAGCATTGAGTGGCCCGGCAAACTGGATTGCTGTGGGGCACCTGTGCTTGGGATTAATGATAATCTATCCTATGACCTTACCGAGAAAAAACTTGGGAATGCTAAAAAAGCCGGTGCTGATTTTATTTGTGTTGCCTGCCCATGGTGCCATATGCAGTTTGATAAAATTCAGGATCAGATTGTTTCAAAAAGAAATAAAGAATACAACCTCCCATCAATACTTTATACTCAGCTTTTAGGGCTTCGTCTGGGAATTGGAAAAGAAGAATTGGGGATTGACAGCCCGGATAATCAAAATAATGAACATTTGAATCAAGTTTATTCCAAGCTTTTTGACACTGAAGCTAAAAAAGAAAAAAAACCAAAAGAGAAAAAACCAAAAGAGAAAGAATTGATTAAGAAAAAGGCGATAAAAAAAGAGCCTCAAAGTGTTGAATAAAGATTTATTATACAAAATATTAAAGTCAGGTTGTTTATAGGAGAAAAAATGTCATTTAAAAAAACAGGTTCAATAATGGTCGTTGGAGGTGGAATATCCGGCATGCAGGCTGCACTTGATGCAGCCAATTCCGGATTTTATGTCTATCTTGTCGAAAAGTCTTCTTCAATTGGCGGGATTATGGCTCAATTGGACAAGACTTTTCCCACCAATGATTGTGCCATGTGAATTATTTCACCAAAACTGGTCGAGGTCGGCCGGCATATAAATATTGAACTTCTAACCTTATCTGAAGTTAAAAATATCTCTGGTGAAGCAGGTGACTTTAAAGTCGATATTGTTCAACATCCAAGATTTGTTGACATGGATAAATGTATTGCCTGTGGTTTATGCGCTGAAAAGTGTCCAAAAAAAGTTGACAATGAATATGAAGAAGGCCTTGGAAAACGAAAAGCAATTTATGTAAAATACCCCCAGGCAGTGCCTTTAAAATATTCAATTGATGCAAAAAACTGTATTTTCCTGACCATGGGAAAATGTCAGATATGTGAAAAAACCTGTCCCACCAATGCAATCAATTATGAGGACCAGCAAAAAAATATCACCTTGAATGTGGGGTCTGTTATTATTTCTTCGGGGTGCAAACCCTATGATCCAGGTGAGCATGATGTTTATGGATATAAAAATTCTAAAAATATTGTGACAAGTCTTGAGTTTGAACGGATCCTTTCTTCTGCTGGCCCTTACGAAGGACACCTGGTAAGGCCTTCTGATAAAAAAGAGCCAAAAAAAATTGCCTGGCTCCAATGCATAGGTTCCAGGGACAACCACCTGGGTTCCAATGGATATTGTTCTTCTGTCTGCTGTACCTATGCTGTAAAAGAAGCAATGCTTGCCAAGGAACATAGTCATGATCCTCTGGATACTGCTATTTTCTATATGGATATCAGAACCCATGGCAAGGATTATGAACATTTCTATAACAGGGGCAAAGATGAATCTGGAATAAGATTTGTTAAATCCAAAATCACAAATATTGTTCCTGATCCGGAATCGGGCACACAAATCATTAATTACATAGATGAAGCTGGAATCCGACAAGAAGAATCCTTTGATATTGTGGTATTATCCGTTGGACTGTGCATTGGCAACGAAGCAATTGACCTTGCAGGCAAAATGGATATCAGCCTTGATCACTATAATTTTGTTACCACCAATAGTTTTGAACCAGTCAAGACATCAAAGCCCGGCATTTTTATCTGCGGTGCTTTTGAAGCGCCAAAAGATATACCTTCTTCAGTAATTGAATCAAGTGCTGCTGCCGGTATGGCCGGCATAGATCTCATGGACTCAAGGTGGTCTCTTACAAAAACCAAAGAGATCCCTGAAGAAATTAATGTAACAGGAGAAGCCCCGAGAATCGGTGTTTTTGTTTGCAGATGCGGAACCAATATTGCCGGCGTAGTTGATGTGCCTGCTGTTGTTGAAATGGCTAAAAAACTACCTTATGTTGAGTTCGCTCAAGAG
>JAHJDU010000201.1 GCA_018812385.1 Pseudomonadota bacterium | reverse complement strand
CTCATACATTGTACTATTACCATCTTGCTTCATGGTTGTCTACACTTTTTTTTGCTACCCACTCACTTTTTGGGATCTTACCAAAAATCTACCTAAGCCGTTGAAATGGCAGTCTTTTCTGATACATGATCTGATTTTATTAACCGACATTCCTTCAATAGTTCAAACCGCCTCTGTAAAACATGGCCTGAACAAAGCGCAAACAAAAGCGCTGGCAAGACTTGAACAAGTATCTGACAAGGCTTTTCACGATGTCACCCAGAAAGGTTCTATCCCATTGAAAGATCAGAATAATAATCTTTTGCCAAAACTTGCGCTCAATGAATTCAGCGCAAGAGAAATCCAGGCGTTCCGGCTGGGAAAAAACATGATATGTTTTGGATTAGTAGACATTAATGGTCCTATAAATTCCTTTTACCGATGGCAGATTTTATTTTTTGTGAAAATACCTTCCATAAACTTCTGCCCCAACCTAAAAAATCTTTTCCAAGTAATGGAATGCATAACCACCATGTTATATGGCTGAAAAGATACAAACCTCCGGCAGTTGCCACTTTTTCAGTGTTGGTAAGATTTGAAAATGGAACTAGGAATACCAATAAAAAGCTAAGACATGATAGTGTAAATAATGCCCAGCCTAAAGATTTTCTGAGAGAAGTATTCAACATAAAAAATAATTCTATTGTTCTGTGTCTCTTGTAAATTTAAATGATATCCAACCAGACACGTCTGGCCTGAATGCTTTCACGGGTTACGCGCAAGGCTGCGGTGGCGCCACAAAAACCCTCCGGAATCCCTCCTTAAGGGAAATGGCTTTTTCAGGGCAGAACCTTGCACACACCCCGCATCCAATACAGGAGTTTTCCTGCCTGACAGCATATTCGTCGTTTTCCAAGGTAATGGCATCAGTGGGACAAAAGTCACCACAGATTCCACAGCCAGTACAAGCATCCGTGTCAATCACGCTTAAGTGAAAGGTGGAGTTGATCATTGGAAGAGTACCGTTCCGCCATAGATTGAACGTATCACAGCAGTCTTTGCAGCAGTTGCAGATGCTGGTCTCAAAGCTGGATTCCCTGGATCCCGGGTGAAATGCCTTGTGGATGAGACCGGCATTCTCTGCATCTTTCATGATATCCAGGGCTTTTTGCCTGGTGATCTGTTTTGCAAAACCCTGGGCAATGGTATGACGTGCTGATTTACCAAAGGTAAAACAGTTCAATGTCGGGGCCTTAGTGGCACACGCGTCACCCAGTAAGTTCCTTCTTTGCCTGCAGAAACAATATCCCACGGCAATATCGTCGAACTTATTAATGATGTCTTCAATGGTCTGACTGGGCAGCACCCAGTCTTCGGGAGTATCCAGGGATTTGATTTTTTGTTCCGTAAAACCACTGGCATTCATCAGCTGTTCCGGGGTCTGGGACGGGGTCTTGCTGAACGCACAGATAAAGTCGAGTTCCTGTTCTGATTTTACAACACGTTTTATGATATTGATGGCAGTATCACTCACCTGGAAGGGAAACATTCCCTGTCCGCAGACAACTTTGGTAGCCTTTCTGTATTTTTCATTCAATGCATGCCGGGTCATCATTTTATTATCCTCGTTGGCCTTGTTGATGGTTTTTTCGATTTTAGCCTGCATTATACTTATACTATCAGGAGGCATTTTGTAAGCGGAAAAAATCGGTTTTATTATTTTTTTTAACTTTACACTTTGGCTGGTAAAGGGTAGTACAGGATGCAGAGAAAAACATAAGGATTCAGGAGAATAAAAATGACAGATCCCAATGATTATAATGCCAATAATGACAATGCCAATGATAATAAAGGCGAAAATGCGGAAGAAATGAGTTTTGCAGAGCTTTTTGAATCATATGATACAAAAATAGGCAATGAGCTGAACCAGGGGGATAAAGTCGAGGGTGAGATTATCTCCATCGGCGATAAAAGGGTATATATTGATACAGGGACCAAGAGCGACGGTGTAGTTGAAAAGATAGAACTTTTGGATGAAAAAGGTGAATTCCTGTATAAAATTGGTGATAAAGTTATTCTTTATGTGGTCTCCTTAAGTGAGAGTGAAATAATATTATCCAAAGCACTTTCCGGGGCTGGAAAAGCAACCATGCTTGATGATGCCTCCCGGAGCGGAACGCCTGTTGAAGGTAAAGTCATTGGTGTGATTAAAGGCGGGTTCAATGTGGACATAATGGGGAAAAGAGCTTTTTGTCCTGTAAGTCAGATGGATGTTAAATATGTGGAAAATCAGGAAGAATATGTGGGACAGGCGCATCATTTTTTAATTACCAGGTTTGAAGAGGGTGGAAGAAATATTGTTGTATCCAGGCGGGATTTGCTGAATCAAGAGATAAAAGAAAAACTAAAAGCCTACTTTGAGAAAGTAAAACAAGGAGATATTGTTCAGGGTATTGTCACAAGGTTGATGTCCTATGGTGCCTTTGTTGAATTGATTCCCGGGGTTGAGGGAATGGTCCATATTTCCGAGATGTCCTGGGCCCGTATTGAAAAGACGGAAGAGGTACTTCAACCGGGGGATATGGTGAGTGTGAAGGTGTTAAAAATAGAAACCTCAGACAAGGCAGATACCTTTAAAATTTCTTTGTCAATGAAACAGATATCATCCAATCCATGGGACAGCATGGGAGGTACTTTTAATACGGGAGATCAGGTGTCTGGAAAAGTCGTCAGACTGACGTCTTTCGGTGCCTTTGTGGAAATAGTGCCCGGTGTAGACGGCCTGGTTCATATAAGTGAGATGAGTCACACTATAAGAGTTCTCAAGCCCGATGATGTAGTCCAGGTGGGGGACAAGGTCCAGGTGGTGATAAAAGCCATTGATATGGACAGCAAGAGAATTTCATTGAGTATTAAGGATGCCCTGGGTGACCCGTGGACGGGTGCTTCAGCAAAATATGGCCTTGGTTTAATTGTAGAAGGGCGCCTGGAGAAAAAAGAAAAATTCGGTCTTTTCATAAATCTTGAGCCCGGGGTGACAGGGTTGATGCCATCATCCAATATCAGCAACGCTGTAAAGGCCTCGGATTTTGAAAAATTAAAACCAGGGGATTCAGTCCAGGTGATGATCCAGGAGGTTGACGAGG
>JAHJDU010000200.1 GCA_018812385.1 Pseudomonadota bacterium | reverse complement strand
CGATTCTTTCCCATTGGCTGATACAATTGAATGGGAAGTATATATGGGAACACCAAGCCGTTTGAGCTTGTCTTCATGAACTTTGTATCCCCCGCATTGGGGAAGGGCTTCTGCAAGGCCCACGACATTTATGCCGGCCTGTAATGCATGGTACCCTGCAATAATACCCACATTACCGCCGCCGATGATAAAGAGTTTTTCCGTGGGTTTGACAAGATCCCTGTTCACAAGGGTCTGGAAGGCTCCGGCACCATATACCCCGGACAATGAATTGCCTTTGAATCTTAAGAATTTTTCCCTGGCCCCGGCAGCATTTAAAATTACTTTTGGGGTGACAATTTTATAGACCCCGTCTTTGAGTATTCCCACTTTTTGGTCATCAAACACATAAAGAGCAGTGCTGTTCTTCCATACCTTGATATGGGAGCCTGCTTCAACCTTTTGGGCCAGCATGCGGCCGATGTCCATGCCGCGCATGCCGGCATGGGAGTCTTCCTGGGAACCAAAAAATTTATGGGTCTGCAGAACAAGCTTTCCGCCAAGTTCATTTTTATCATCCACAAGAATGGTGTTGATCTTATGTTCTTCCAATTGAATGGATGCTGACAATCCTGCAGGCCCGCCGCCAATGATAAGCACATCAATGGCTATATGTTCAATATTGCTGATTTCAGGGTTTTCATCCACATCAGGAAGCCTGGGCAGCCCTTTAACACTTTCCACAATCATGTTTTCTTTGACAGCGGTCACACACGCTTTAACTGGTACGCCATTGGCAATGACCGTGCATTTTGCGCATTGGCCGTTGGCACAAAAAATTCCCTGGGCAGAACCGTCTTTATGGTGATGACCGAATATTTTGATGTTGTTTGCAAAAAGTGCAGATGAGATCATTTCATCTTTTATTGCCACAAGTTTTGATTTGTCCCAATAAAAAGAGACAGTCTCTTTTTCGGGAACATCTAAAATCGGGTGGGCTTTGATTCTATTATTTGTCATATTCTATCCTGTAATTCAAAAAAAATATTAAGAGTATTCTTATATTAATTTATAATGTCAATGGTTAAACCATTCAAAATTGTTTGTCAATGGAATTTTCTAATTGCTTGAATCCTGAATTTAAACTAAAACCCCCAGATCGTGATCCTGTGAAACTGGGAATTAATTTAAAATGAATTTTACAAATAGGTTGGAAAAAGCATTATCGGTCAGGCCTATTTAAGATTTTTTATCTTATAATCGTTGTGAGGCGGTTTTTTTGTAACAGCATTTTTTTGTTTTTCCTTATTCACAGGATTTTTTTCAACAAATATAGGGGTCATGGAAAAAGGATTCAACCCCGTATAATACATCAGAGTCGAATAGGTTGAAGGGGATGGGGTAAAAATCTGAACCTGTTCAGGTGTCATCTTAAGCTTTTGAATGGTAAATTGTTTTAAAGCATCCATGTCTTTCATATTACACCCTGGGTGGGCAGCGATTAAATAATAGGTTAAAAATTGTTTTTTTTCAGCTTTTTTACTCAATGAATCAAATTTGTTTTTAAATTGTAAGAGCAGGTCAATATTTTGTTTGCCCATTAAGTTTAAAACATGGGGCATAGTATGTTCCGGCGCTATTTTCATTTGACCTGAAACATTGTCTTTTACGATTTTTTCAAGGTATGCTTCCCCGTGTTTTTTGTCATTTAATATTAGATCATAACGGATGCCCGAGCTGATAAAGACCTTTTTAATGCCTGGTAGTTTTTTGATTTTCTGGATAAGCTTCATCTGTTTTGAATGATCAGGGACAAGGCTTTTACAGGGTTCAGGAAAGAGGCAGCGCTTATCCTGGCAAGCTCCTTTTTTCAGTTTTTTTTTGCATTCAAACCCATACATATTTGCAGTGGGGCCTCCAAGATCAGTGATATATCCTTTAAAATCTTTAAGTTGTGAAATGGCTTTGGCTTCATTTATAATGGAGTCTTCACTTCGAAACCTTACCGTTTGTCCCTGGTGAACGGAAATGGCGCAAAAATTACACTCACCATAACAGCCATAATGGGTGGGAATGGAAAATCTTATAGTATCCAGAGCTTTGACTGTTCCAAACTTTTTATAAAACGGATGAAGGTCTCTTTCAAACCCAAGAGAATGGATATGATCAAGTTCGTTTGTGGTACTATAGGGTTCAGGCGGGTTTAATACCAGATAGCGGTCATTGTGCTGTTGACAAAGTCTTTGCGCGGTTATGGGATCATTGTTTTCATAAAATGTGTGAAAACTTTTAATATAGTCATCCCTGTTTTTTTGTACGGCTTCAAAAGAGGGCAGTTCTTTTCCATTTTTTTCCTTTGAAATAAATGCAACACCGTTCAAAGATTCTGGGTCTTTATTGTCTTTTAAAGCATCTGCAAATTTGACAATGGAGTTGTGGGCCATACCAAACAAGAGATAGTCTGCTTTTGCATCAAAAAGGATGGATCTTCGAATTTTGTTTGACCAGAAATCATAATGGGCGATTCGCCTCAGGCTTGCTTCAATTCCGCCCAGGACAATGGGGCGGGTATTTTTGAAATATTTTCTGACAAGATTGGAATAGGCAATCACTGCCCTGTCAGGACGTCGGTTATTATAACCTCCCGGGGTATAATCGTCTTTTTTCCTTCTTTTTTTCAAGGCCGTGTAATTTGTAACCATGGAATCCACACAGCCCCCTGTAATTCCCCAGAAAAGAACCGGTTCCCCCAGTCTTGAAATATCTGTTTTACTATCCATGTCCGGCTGTGCAATGATTCCCACGCGAAATCCTTTATCCACAAGAACTTTGCCTATGATGGCAATGCCAATAAAAGGTGAATCAATATAAGAGTCCCCTGTCACAAGGATTACATCAAGCTGGCTCCAGTTGAGCTTTTTTACCTCTTGTTTTGTTGTGGGTAGAAACATGGTTAATGCCTGTATTTTTAAGGTTTGTATCCTGTATTCATGTGGCGCATCATATAAGATAACCCTTTGGATTACAATCCTGGCAATGATTTCCCATATTTTTTAAACCAGAAAAGATTGGGAAAAATAGCGGCCGGTGACCTGGATCAACCCATTAATATCCGCCAATTAGATGGGTTACACCATCAGAAGATAAATACCAAATACTGCAGTCACGGCTCCGGCAAATGCCCTGATGGAAACGTGTTCTTTGTGAAGAAAAATTGAAAATGGGATAATGAAAATCGGGACAAGGGATAGAAATGTGGAGGCCACCCCCGTTGTAAGATAATGAAGGACCAGAAGGGAGAGAGATACCCCTAAAAACGGGCCGAAGACAGAACCTGTGGCCGTAAATAATACAGCCCTGGTATCTTTTACAGCAGTTTTAATAGTCCCCCATTTTCCAGTGGCAGTAAAGAAAACAAGAAAACACAGGAAGGCCGCAATCACCCGTATCTGGGTTGCAGCAAAGGCATCCAGATATCCTGAATCTGTCTGCATGCCGGTTTTGCTTAAAATATATCCGACAGCCTGTCCGATCATTCCCCCAAATCCAAACAGAACACCTTTTAACGAGATGCTTCTGATTTTAAGGTTTGAAGCTTTTTGATTTTTTTCAAGGATGACAATCCCCACGCCAAAAAGAGTGACAAACATACCCAGCCATTGATGAAGGACATATGTTTCATCTAAAAATGACCACCCGATTAAGGCTGCTGTGGGTGCAGACAGACTAAAGATCAGCATGGTAACCCTTGGTCCTATTTCAACAAGGGCCTTGAAAAGGAAAATATCTCCTATGAAAAAACCGATGATTCCTGAAAGAGAAAGATAAAACCAGGCATGGGCTGGAAATTGAACAGGCAGGATATGTCCATGTTTGAAAAATAACAAAAGACTGAAAAGTATCAAAGCGACAGTGAGCCTGATAATATTGACGGGAATTGCCCCTACTCTTTTGGACGCAGCTTCGAAAAACTGTATACTGATGGTCCAGCAAAATACAGTGCCAATGGCGATTAATTCACCTGTCCAGGGCATGGAAATCCTTTTTGATTAAAAGTAAAAAAGCCATAGTTAGATGATATGGAATAAAATGACAACAAAAATACCTCAAATAAAACAAAGCATGATGTTTTAAAAAAAAAGGCGGGATATGGCAGGGTAACTCGCAACAAAACAAAACTGGCAATAAAGTCCTGTATCCAGACTTCTAAAAAAAGAAGAATGGCTATAACCCATCCTTTTAGATCATTCTTCTTTGCCAGGGCCTGTGGCCATACCATGAGTTCAGGCCAGCCGTGCTTTTGCTCAAGTTGTGGGACTGAAAATCCTTTGGATAAATCTCTATTTACTCATTTTGCCAACGCTGGCATTTTGGGTAAATAGCACAATATCGTCTGCTGCTGGGGCATTCCCAATATCTTTGGCTGGGCGTGCATGAATAAGCTGCCATAAAAGCCGTCGAGTTACTTTGATTTACAGTAAATGCGATCGGCTTTTATGGTCTCTGGTCCAGCTTCAATTCACTCTATAATCCGCTAAATGAACGAAATCGGTCTGTTTATGACAATTTTTACACGATCCCCAGGCCTTTTTAGAAGCACCTTCAAGAGTGATATGCATTATATCTTCATGGCATACGGCACAGGAATAGTTTAAATCCTTTACATGTGATTTATGTGAAGACCGTGAATGTTGTACAGGATTTATTAATTTTTGCATTTTTTCATCCATTTTATCAATGACATGGCATCTCATACAAGATTCATTTGAAACTTCAGCCCGTAAAATTTGCACATCACGATATCCCATCTGCTCATAGTAGAGGTATTTTATCCCGTTGATTTTTGCTTTAGCTTCACCAATCAAACCGGGGTCTGAATGGCACTGGAAGCACGTCGCATTGGCGTCACCATGTGCGGAGCGCTTCCAGGATACATACCGGGTTTGCATAAGATGGCAACCTCCGCAAAAATAGGGTCTGGTCGTATAATCTATAGTTGCCTTGGAAGCGACCGCTATGACTATCAGCAAAATTGGAATGCTGATAGCCAAAATCAAGCGTACCCTCATTTTTTTAACAGAAGCATTCATTTTTATCAACCTTTGCACTTGTTCTATTGGTTATTAGAATTTGGACAATGATGTATATTTACCATCATAGGTTGCTTTGCCTTCATGTACTTTGTTGAATTCTTTAACTAAATCTTCAACAGGTGTTTTCTTGTGGTAATGGCATAAATTACATGAATTAGGTTGCTTTTGAGTATCGCCCCCGCCAAGTTCTACAGTAGCCGTTGGCGGAATTGCAAAAAATGTATGTGATGCAATGTCACCGGTTGTTGCTGATTTTGCGGTCTTAGGCATATGGCATCCCTGGCAGTTTCCATTGTCATGAAGACTGTGAGACAGGCTTTTACTGCCGGAAACATCAGTATGGCAGCTTTCGCATAAACGATTACCGGTTAATCTTAAAGAAGATGAATTCCCGGCAAAAGGTTTATGAGGATCATGACATGACCAGCATTTCATTCCTGATGAAGACATTGCTGATTTTTGAAAATCAAGAAACTGCTGGTGATGGGCTTTTGAACTGCCATCAGGCCAGAACCTGTTTTTGTTTTTTTCAGGCGTTACTGAAACGTAATGGAATGTAAGTTCATCGCCTACTGTATAAGTATTTGGATATCCAAATTTCCCATCTGTGGATTTTCCACGATTGTGGCATTGTCCACAGGTCATAGCCGCGCGCCTGTCATCATGATCCCTTGCCGGGTTGTAAACAGTATCCAGTTTTTTGATGTCTGGGCTGTTGACATGATGACTTCCAGGTCCGTGGCATCCCTCACATCCTGCGCCATTATCAGCCCATGTACTTTCGTATTTCCCATCTTCAAAGTTCATCTTAAACCCGGTAACATGGCATTTCGCACAATTTTTCTGCCAGGTTCGTTCTGAACTGCTCCAAAAATGGCTGTCATCCGGAGTAAATTCTTTTAAACCGTGATAATCAACCCATTCTCTGGTTTTAATATTATACTGAATCGGTAGCACTTGAAGGGAACCATTAGGGAATTTGGTAAGGTACCTTTGTTTCCAGATTCCACCGATATTATAAATGATTTCAAACTGGTTCATTTTTCCCTGAGCGTCATAGGTTTCAGCATAAAACTTACCGTCTTTTTCAGACATCTTAGCTACAACTTTTTCAATATCATCCCGCTTGTCTTTAAGCTTAAGCGTATTGTTAGTCCAAAAATCACCCACCACAGTTTTTTTGTTGGCCTCGGATATTTTATAAGGATGTTTGGTTGATTTCCAGTTGTAGTATATCTTATCATGGCATTCACCACATCGAGTGGAACCAACATAGTCCTTGGGTTGTTGCAATGCTGTTTCATCAATGGGGGTGATAGTGCCTACTTTATTTTGATCACACCCATAAAATTGAAAAACAAAAATTATTGCAATCAGCCATCCGAAAATAACAATTTTTTTCATTTATTCCTCCTTTTAGCTTTTAAGACTGAACAAAAATATTTTTTTGCCCAAAATTAATTTGCCCAAAATAGTATGGATTATACTTAAGCAAATTACAGGGAAGGAACAAGAGAAGAATATTTCACATAATCAAGGGTTTATGTGAAGTATTCTTCACATAAATTATTTGCCGGACAGATAATTATCCAGGATACTAAGGCATTCAAGGACTTTTTCGCCCTCTTTGGTAAGCAGGTAGGACCGCTTTTTATCTTGTCGTATAATTTGTGCTTCTTTTAACGTTTTTAGATGAAAAATGAGTTTTGTATGATCCTCAATATCCAATTTGCGGGCAGTTTCCATCAAACGTATCTTTTCGTTTGTTTGAAACAGGCGAATGATCTCCCTGCGAATGGAGTTTGATAGGGAACTTAGAGTTCCTTCAAGCTTCAACTTTTTTATATCACCTTCAAAACGAAGTTCTTCAATAACCTGTTTGATCATAAGGAGAAGTGCTTCAATTTTAAAAGGCTTGGAAATATATTCACTGGCCCCTTTTTTAATTGCCTTCACTGCATTTTCAATGGAAGCAAAGGCAGTAATCATGATGATTTTTGAGTTAGGGCTGATTCTTTTTAATTCCCCTATAGCATTGATCCCATCTATACCAGGCATCATGAAATCCAGCAAAATCACATCAAAGTGCTGTGCTTCAAGCTTTTCCATTGCTTGTTTTGCAGATGGGGCCGTATCATTGGAATACCCGGCAGTGTCAAGTATTTCTTTCAGGTTTTCCCGGTATTCGACGTCATCATCTACAATGAGAATTTTACTCAAAATTATATCCTTTTTTAAAAATCGAACCTGATTGAGTTTATTTATTAACAAAAATTAAACAAACTCAAGGAACCGGCAACTTAATTATTGTATCAACTCCCCCCCTCTTATTGTTCATAAGTGTTATTGTTCCCCCATGCTGCTCAATAATACCATGGCATATTGAAAGTCCTAATCCAGTTCCCTTATTTGCATCTTTGGTTGTGAAAAAAGGATCAAAAACTTTTAATAAATTTCCCCGGGAAATGCCAGTACCATTGTCTGAAATTATTATAAGGATTTCATTTTCAACTTGTTTTGTTTTAATGATTAATTTTCCTTTATTCTCCATGGCCTCAATGGAATTATTCATCACATTGAGGAAAACTTGTTCCAATCTGGCAGCATTCAATTCAATTTCAGGCAGTTCTTCTTGTTCAAGCAGTACCTCAATATTGTTCAATTTATCCTTTAATTGGGATAGAGCGCTGTCCAAAACCTGATTGACATCCATGGGATATAATTTTGTTTCCTGGGTTTGGGAGAATTGAAGCAGGTCTTTTGCTATCATTGAAGCCCGATCAATATTTCTATCAATGGCATCAAGTTTTTTTTGAATTTTTTCATCGTTTAAAGTAGTGTTAAACTGGCTTCTTAACATTTGCATATTAAGAGAAGCATTTGTCAGTGGCGAATTGATTTCATGGGCAACTCCGGCAGAAAGCAGTCCAAGCGACACCATTTTTTCCGATTGAGCTTGATTTTTAAGTTGTTGTTCCAATTTTTTCCTTGTAAGGATATCAAAAATGTTAAAGGCTTTGAATAGAAAATATGTAATTAAAACAGCACACGCTCCACGGAAAAATTCAACGGGAATTGAAAATAGCGGAATTTTAACGTGGGATGGGATAAGACCTGCAAAAATACTGTAAAAATAAAAGCCAATACCTGAGTATAAAAAATATCTGGAGGCAGGAAGGCTGATTTTTTTTACCTCTTTAGAACAAAGTATCAATCCATAGCTGGCAACAAGGCTTCCAGTAAATCCAAAGGTTTTCCTCAAAATATTATTTGCAATTTGAAAAAAATTGAGATGTTGGTAATCAGATTCAAATTTAAAAAAATATAACAACATCAGAATAAATATCGCTATTGCACAGGGTTTTAACCATTTGATATATTTGTTTTTGTTGATTGAAAAAATCAGTGACAATCCAAACAGCAATAGAAATAAAAATGAGAGTCCAACGATAATAAGGGCTAAAATATTAATTATGTAGATTTCATTATAAGAGCATTGCAGCCTTTTGCTAAGAAGGAAAAGTTGAATCCACTCGTGTGAACCATGTGTAAATCCGAAAAGAGACAAAAGCCATAAACTATTTGATATTTTCAAGTTGCTGGCTTTCATATCTTTAAGAGCAATGGAAGCTCCCAAAAAAAGAAAAGCCAGCCCATATACAAAATAAAGCGTATATACTGAGACTAAATTGTTAATTATAAACATTTTGAATTATTTAAAATAAATTGTACCATTAATATTAGTTAGACTTAAGATACTATTATCTCAGGATACTATTTTCTGTCAAGAAACCATTAGGCCAGCCATACTTTTCTTGACAAAAACTATCTTCCAATCTTATAAGGAACAGCATATGTCTCAGACGATTATAATAGGCGGTGGTATCAATGGACTTCTGTTGGGCGCACTGCTCAGTCATGAAGGTGAAACTGTCACCCTTTTTGAAAAGAACAGATTCGTTGGTGGAAGGGCTTTCCTGTATGAAAAAGACGGGTTCGTATTAGATTACGGTGTTCATATGACGCGTCTTGGGCCCAAAAGCCCGGTTGCGAAGATCATGCGGCAACTCGGTATAAATATAGAATTCAGGCGGCTTGGCAATTCGTATCTCATTGATTATGATGGGCAAAAAGTTCTTTTTCCTACGAGTCCTGCCGGAGTATTCAAAACGCGCCTTTTTACCCTGAAAGAAAAGCTCAAAGTTCTCGGTCTTCTCGTAAAAATAAAAAAAGGGCGGTTTAACAAACTGATGGACATGTCCCTTAAGGACTGGATGGAAATAAACAATATTACAGGAGGAATACGGCGATATTTCGAACTGGTCAGCGCATCCCTAATGGTATGTCCTTTTATTGAGAAGACATCTGCTGGAGAGACTTTTCGAAATATTCAAAAGATACTTAAAACCGGACATTCCGCTGAATATCCCGCCCATGGATGGCGGCAGATACACAAAACGCTTACCAATGAAATTGAAAAAAGTGGTAAAATCAGGCTTCGCAGCAAAGTAGAAAAGGTGTTGATTAAAGATGGAAAGGCTGTAGGTGTAATGGTTGAGGGGAAGGAGTATTTTGCGGACAGGATAGTCATAAACATCCCTGTGCAGGAGATCTTCGGCATCCTTGATGAAAAGATGTTTGATTCAAAATATATATCTCTTTGTAAAAACATAGTTCCGACATCAGCAGTCTTTATTGACCTTGCATTAAAGGATAAGATCAGCGATATTAACGGCATGCTCTATACGTACGATCCCAAAGCCTATGGGATGATTACTTCAAATGTTACTGAAGGAATTGCCCCTCAGGGCATGCAGCTTTTGACAATGTTTTATCCTATTTCCCTTGAGGATATGACAGATTTGGAAAAGCGTAAGATGAGAAGAAATGAACTCTGGAAGGCAATAAAAGACTTCTTTCCGGATATTGAAAGTCACATATATTGGAAACGTGAAACATCGCTTCAGATGATAGATGGTGTTCAGGTAAATATTGACCAGACAGAAGATAAAAGGCCGAAATCAAGTGTTCCGGGAATAGAAAATCTTTATCTGGTTGGAGATTCCATTGCTGCTCCCGGCGTAGGTGGTGAAATCGGTAATGAATCCGTGTTGATCACGTACAGGGAAATGACCGGTTCTAGTTTTTAAACTGGAACGACACAGCACACAAGCCAGGCGACCATCAGCAGTGCTCCAAGAGACAGAAGATCGTGCACCCGCTATTCAGCTGTACGCAGTTCACTTGGAGAGCCTGACCCGTTCCGGCTTCACCACAGTACTCATTTTTATACATCTTGATTTAATCTTAAAAAAGAATTTTTTAATTTTCTAAGACTATGAGCAAAGGTACATATCAAAGTCTGAACTGAGTTTTACCGAGGAGGTCGGGTTAACGCAAAACAACCATTTTAAAACATAGTTTTTAAGGATACTTTTGTTTTACATACGATTGCCCGGTATTTGCCATATCTGAATCTTGATATGGATCATGCAAGATGATATAGTTCAGAACTTTATAAATTATAGACAATCAGGGTTAAAATTAAATGCAAAAAAAGGATAAATTTATATTCAGATGCCAGTCCTGTGGCGGACAGGCCCCTAAATGGATGGGAAAATGTCCGGATTGCGGGGCCTGGGACACCTTGGTGGAAGAACGGATTAGTTCAGGTGTGTTGAAAAAGAAAAAATCTTCTTTTTTACCAGAGCCTGTCTTGCTTGATTCTGTAGAAGCGGAAGAATCCGACAGGATTAAAACCGGTGTGGGGGAATTTGACCGAGTGCTTGGGGGCGGTATTGTTGATGGCACATTAATTCTGATTGGCGGAGACCCTGGAATTGGAAAATCCACCCTGATGCTCCAGGTTTTGTCCAGTTTATCAAAGGCCGGTAAAAAGTGTCTCTATGTATCTGGAGAAGAGTCTGTTAGACAGCTTTCCATGAGGGGGAAAAGGCTTAATTCCCATGGGGCTTCCATGTTTGTGGTATCTGAAACCGATCTGGATTCCATTCTGGCCATGGTGGAACTGACTAAATATGATGCTTTGGTAATTGATTCTATCCAGACCGTGTTTCATCCTGATGTCTCTTCAACCCCAGGCTCTGTGACACAGATCAGAGAAGCTGCCATGCAGTTTATGAAGCTTGCAAAGACAACGGGTCTTCCTATTTTTCTTGTGGGTCATGTCACCAAAGTTGGAGCTATTGCAGGCCCGAGGATTATGGAACATATGGTGGATACCGTTCTTTATTTTGAAGGTGATAAAAGTCATGTGTTCAGAATTTTAAGGGCGGTGAAAAACAGGTTTGGTTCCACAAATGAGATTGGTGTGTTTGAGATGAACGAAAAAGGGCTGACCGAGGTCCCCAATCCGTCGGCTGTCTTTTTAGCTGAACGTTCAGCCGTTTCGCCGGGTTCTGTTGTGACCTCATGTATGGAAGGCACACGGCCTATACTTGTTGAAATTCAAGGTCTTGTATCAAGTTCAGGCCTTGGAACACCGAGGCGGACGATTTTAGGACTGGATAATCACAGGGTTGCTTTAATTGTTGCCGTGATGGAAAAAAGACTTGGGATGAATCTTTCCGGTCTTGATATTTTTATGAATGTCATAGGCGGGGTGAAAATAGTAGAGCCGGCAGTGGACCTTGCCATTGCAGCAGCATTGGCGTCAACTTTTCTTGATAAACCAGTGGATAAAGGAACAACATTGATTGGAGAGATCGGACTTACAGGAGAGATAAGGGCTGTGGGTCATGTTCAGGCAAGAATTAAGGAAGCTGCAAAAATGGGATTTACTAAATGCCTTGTTCCCAGCAGTACGATCAAGCAATTATCAAAAATAAAAGGAATGACCATTGAAAGTGTCAGCTTTCTAAAGGATGCCATGGAGGTCTTATTTTAATGGCAGCCCCAAAAAAGAAAAACTCAAATAATAAAAAACCAGGCAAGAATCAATGGGCCGATCATTTGACTCAAAGGGCAAAAACCGATAATTATCCAGCTCGATCCGTGTATAAACTTGAAGAAATTCAAAATAAATTCCAGGTTTTGAAAAAAAATGATATGGTGCTTGACCTTGGGTGCGCACCGGGTTCATGGTTGTTATATGCAGCTAAACAAGTAGGGAATCATGGAAAAGTGTTTGGTATTGATTTAAAAAAGATCGAGATTCATTTGCCTGAAAATGTAGTTGCAATTGAAGATAATATACTAAATCTTACCAATGAATCTTTTTTGGATGAAAATACCCGATTTAATGCAATTCTCAGTGATATGGCACCTTCAACAACAGGAAGAAAGGACGTGGATGCATTAAAATCTTTTGAACTTTGCAATATGGCTTTAAAGGTTGCAGATGATTTTTTGCTTCAAAACGGTAATTTTATCTGCAAGATATTTCAGGGGAATGACTTTAATGAGTTCCAAAAAAATGTTAAGTCAAAATTTAAAGACTGTAAAATTTTTAAACCCGATAGTTGCAGAAAACAGAGTAAAGAAATATATATTATAGCAAAATATAAGAAGTAAGGAGGATATACAAAAAATGTCAGGACATAGCAAATGGGCGACAATAAAGCATAAAAAAGGTGCTACCGATGCCAAAAGGGGTAAGATTTTTACCAAAATAATAAAGGAAATTACAGTTGCTGCAAGGATGGGCGGAGGTGATCCTGAAACTAATCCAAGGTTAAGGAGTGCGTTGATTTCAGCCAGATCCGAGAATATGCCCAAGGATACATTTGAAAGAGCAATTAAAAAGGGAACCGGCGACCTTGATGGGGTTAATTACGAGGAAATCCTATATGAAGGCTATGGTCCTGGCGGTGTTGCTGTTCTGGTCGAATGTTTAACTGACAATAGAAACAGAACTATTGCAGAGGTGCGCCAGGTTTTTAATAAAGCCGGTGGAAATGTAGGGACAGACGGGTGTGTTGCCTGGATGTTTGATAAAAAAGGGCTTATTATAGTCAACAAAGAGGATTCAGATGAGGAGACCCTGATGGAATTGGCCTTGGATGCCGGGGCCGAAGATATTAAAGAGGAGGCAGAATCATTTGAGATCATTTGTGAACCAGCAGATTTCGAGGCGGTAAAAGAAGCCATTGATGCGGCACAGATCAAGTATGAAATGGCTGAAATAACCATGATTCCTCAGAATATGACAAAGGTTGAAGGAAAAGATGCCGAGCAGATGATCAATTTCATGGAAGCGTTAGATGATTGCGATGATATCCAGAAATTTTATTCCAATGCAGATATACCGGATGAAGTGTTTGATTCAATGTAAGGTTGTATCAAACTTTAAGATATAAAAAAAAAGAGCCATGAAATGAACACCGCAAAATACAATTTAGTCCAAATCTATAATATTTAACCCTTCAAAAGGTTTAAACTCAAATACGTCAGGGTCAATGCTTTTAAATTGAATATTATAGAATTCAAACCGGGTGGTATCATCATAGGCGTTTTTGATAATAATCCTTTCAATCTCATAGTTTTTCCGGGATATCAGGATGACAATCGAAGATATATCCGGATTTTTTTTGGGGCTAACCAGACTCATCTCTGCATAATCATCAGTAATTTCATTAATGTGGATGATATAATTTTTTCTTACAAGAGAAATGTCTGATAAAAAAGAACCTCCAGCACCTTCTTTAAAAAACTGGGAGGCATCCCCTTGCATGACCTGGTTTTCTTCGGGTCGAAAAATCCATAGCAATTTGCCATTGGTAATGATTTCATGGTGCTCGGGTTCTTTATATATCCATCTCATTTTTCCGGGATGACTGAAGGATGCTGTTCCAGCAGCATTTTCTGTGATATCAAGAGCGGCAAGTTTAGAAATTTGGGTAAAATCAGCCTCAAAGCTTTTGCCGGAGTATTTTTTTTCAATGGCAATTAAAATATCTTCTTTCATAATTTCATTGCCCAGGGCAGATGCGGTTGAAAACAAGATACAACAGCCAAGAATGACAAAAAGCAGGTTCAGTCTGATCCTGTGGAATAAAGATTTCAATTGATTTCCTTTACGTGTGACCTTCAGGTTATTAAGACTATCGAAGAAGTTTTCGAATATCTTTTCGTTTATCTTCAGCATATATTCTTCTCAACTTTGGCTTTTCGATTTTCCCTGTTGGATTTCTGGGGACATCACCAAAAAAGATTTTTTTTAGCTGTTTATATCGCGGCAGTTCCTGCTGAAATTCAATGATATCGCTCTCACAAAGCATACACCCTGGTTTAACGCTGATGATTCCGGCAGGGATTTCCCCAAGCCTGTCATCCGGGATACCTATGACTGCAATATCTTTTATTTTTTCATTGTTCTGAAAGAAATTTTCAATTTCAACGGGGAAGATGTTTTCTCCGCCGTAGATAATCATGTCTTTTTTCCGGTCCACAAGCCAGATAAACCCATCTTTATCATATCGGGCAATGTCACCGGTGTAAAGCCACCCGTCTTTAAGTGTCTTGGCCGTTGCCTCGGGATTTTTATAATATTCTTTCATTACCCCCGGGCCTTTGACAATGAGTTCCCCTGATTCATTGGCAAAAAGATGATTCCCCTGTTTATCAACAATCTTTGCTTCCCAGTCAAATCCAGGTAACCCGATGGGGCCAATCCGGTCGGCATTTTCAAGCCCTAAATGAACGCACCCAGGGCCTGTTGATTCGGTCAGGCCATAGTTGGTGTCATAATCCTGGTCTGGGAAATATTTTTTCCAGTTTTCAATCAGGCTTGGCGGTACGGGCTGGGCGCCGGCATGCATCAGCCGCCATTGGGAAAGCTTGAATTTTGAAAGATCAAGCTCTTTGTTTTCAATGGCAATAAGGATATCATGGGCCCAGGGAACCAGAAGCCAGGCAATGGTGCACAGCTCTTCGGAAACAGCTTCAATAATCCATTGGGGGGTTACACCTTTAAGCAGGATACATTTGCCTCCCACAAGAAAACTGCCCATCCAGTGCATCTTGGCACCAGTATGATACAAAGGAGGGATACAAAGAAAGATATCATCATGGGTCTGGCCATGATGGGCATGTTCAACATAGCAGGCATGCTCAAGATTCCTATGGGTTAAAAGAACGGCCTTGGGGCTACCTGTTGTGCCACTGGTAAAATACAGGGCTGCATCATCTTCGATATCAAGATCAACATCTGGGGGCTCGTTTCCTGATTCAGGTTCAATAAATGTTTCATATTGCACTGCCCAGTCCGGACAAGACGCTCCCGGCCCTGTGAAAATCCAGAAATGAACAGATTTTTCAAGCTCATCTCTGACAGCTTCAATTCTTTCAATGAATTCTTCACCGAAAATAAAGACTTTAGCTTCAGCAGTATTGGTACAAAGAAGGATCTTATCAGATTCAAACCTGAAGTTTAGCGGAACTACCCATGCCCCTGTATAAAGGATGCCAAAATAAATGGGAAGCCATTCAAGGCAATTGGTCATCAATTGTACAATTTTTTCCCCTTTTTGAATGCCCTTTTTTGTAAGGGCATTGGCAAACCGGTTGGAAGTTGTGTAAAACTCTTCCCAGGTAATGGATTTTCTGGAATTTAGAGAGGGCGTTCGTTCGACAAGTGCGGTCTTGTCTCTATACTTCGATGCATTTCTGGCTAAAATCTGGGTAATAATCATTTATAATTAAGAGCCCTTCTATAAATATAAAAAAATCCTGCCGGGCAACTATAGACCACGGCAGGATTATATTCAACCGGTTTTTTCCTATTTTAATCTGGTTTTAATCAGGTTTTATTCGATTTTATTTATCTTTTTTAACCTCTTCAAAATCAGCATCAACAACATCTTCATCATCCTGGGGAGAAGCACCGGCATCAGCACCATCAGCACCCTGGCCGCCTTGTCCCTCTTGGGCTGCCTGCTGGTACATGACTTCGGCAAGCTTATGGGATGCCTTTGACAAGCTTTCTATTTTTTGTTTCAGCTCATCAATATTGTTTGAATATTTAGCCTGTTTCAATGCTTCAACAGCGGATTCAATATCTTTTCGGGTTGCTTCATCGACCTTGTCGCCATGCTCTTTCAAAGTTTTTTCAGTCTGGTCAACAAGCGCTTCAGCACTGTTTTTTGTATCAACCAGTTCTCTTTTTTTCTTGTCATCTTCTGCATGCAATTCAGCATCCTTGACCATTTTGTCGACTTCTTCCTTTGAAAGACCGCTGGCTGCAGTTATCCGGATGGATTGCTCTTTGGCAGTGGCCTTGTCTTTTGCTGCAACATGAACAATCCCATTGGCATCAATATCAAAGGAGACCTCAATCTGGGGAACGCCTCTTGGTGCCGGTGGAATGTCTGACAATTCAAATTGGCCAAGGGTTTTATTGTCTGCAGACATTTGTCTTTCACCCTGGAGTACGTGGATGGAAACAGCCGGCTGATTGTCAGCAGCCGTTGAAAATACCTGGCTTTTTTTGGTGGGAATAGTTGTGTTTTTTTCAATGAGCGTGGTCATAACACCGCCCAGGGTTTCAATACCAAGAGAAAGTGGTGTAACATCAAGAAGGAGCACATCATGTACATCCCCCTGGAGAACACCTGCCTGCACAGCAGCGCCCATGGCAACAACCTCATCCGGATTTACGCCCTTATGGGGCTTTTTCCCAAATATTTTTTCAACACGTTCTTGAACCGCAGGCATTCGGGTCATACCCCCAACAAGAACCACTTCATCAACACCGCCAGATCCTAATTTGGCTTCTTTAAGAGCAGTTCGGCAGGGTTGTTCAAGTCTGTCCAAAAGATCTGCTACTAGGGATTCAAGTTTTGCCCGGGTCAGTCTTACATCAAGATGTTTCGGGCCGGACGCATCTGCCGTGATAAACGGCAGGTTGATACTGGTCTCAGTGGATGTTGAAAGCTCCATCTTAGCTTTTTCAGCAGCTTCCTTAAGACGTTGAAGCGCCATTTTATCACCTCTGACATCAATGCCCTGGGCCTTTTTAAATTCATCGGCAACATATTCAATAATTCTTAGGTCAAAGTCTTCTCCACCCAGATGGGTATCACCGGATGTTGATTTTACTTCAAACACACCATCACCGATTTCAAGGACAGAAACGTCAAATGTACCGCCCCCTAAGTCAAACACAGCAATTTTTTCTTCACCTTTTTTATCAAGACCATAGGCTAAAGATGCAGCTGTGGGTTCATTGATAATCCGTTTTACAATAAGGCCGGCGATTTTCCCGGCATCTTTTGTGGCTTGTCTCTGACTGTCATTAAAATAGGCTGGTACAGTAATAACAGCTTCTTTGACTTCTTCACCCAGATAATCTTCGGCAGTCTTCTTAATATTTGCCAGTATAAAGGATGAAATTTCAGCAGGACTGTGTTGTTTACCTCTTAAATTGATTCTGGTGTCACCATTGGATGCTGCTTCAATTTTATAAGGAAGATTAGGGATATCAGTCTGAATTTCCTTTGAATTAAATTTTCTTCCAATCAGTCTTTTAACAGCAAAAACAGTGTTTTCAGGGTTGGTTACAGCCTGCCTTTTTGCTGCTTGCCCAACAATGCGCTCACCATTTTCCGTAATGGCAACAACAGATGGTGTGGTTCGCCCACCTTCAGCATTGGTAATAATTTTTACTTCCCCGCCCGCTTCCATAACTGCTACACATGAATTGGTTGTTCCAAGATCTATTCCGATTATTTTACTCATAACATATCCTCCAAGATATCTTTAATTTTCTTTAGTTTCTTCTTCTACTCTTTTTGAGACAACAACCATGGCAGGCCTTATTAATCTGTCATGAAGGAGGTACCCCTTTTGAAGTACCGCTGTGACACTGTTCTCAGGAAAGTCATCAGTTTTTACCTGGGTGACGGCCTGGTGAAAGTTTGGATCAAACATTTGATTTTCAGCCTCTATGGGCTTAACATTAAAGGTTTCAAAGAGTTTGAGAATTTCTTTGTAGGTTAGTTTAATGCCTTCAAGTAATCCCCCCTCATCTGAATTTTCTTTTGTAGAAAAGATTGCCCTTTCCAGGTTATCCACAATAGTCAGGAGTTGTCTGAAAATCGTTTCATTGGCAAATTTTTTAAACTCATCTGATTCCCGCTGTTTTCTCTTTTTGTAATTTTCAAATTCAGCTGCAAGCCTTAAAACACGATCTTTTTCAGATGCAAGTTGTTCCTTTAGCTCTTCTATACCTTCCTTTTTGTCGGAAGTAACTTTGGTTTTAACTTTTTTTATGGGAGTATCCGTTGTATCGGACTCGTTCTTTTTTTGCTCTTTTGTTTTTGCCAATTTTTGCCTGCTCCAAATATCCCTTTAAGTAAGAGTAATTTATACAAAATGTAAATTGAATTATGGCAGAAAAAATAAGTCTGTTTAAAAGCATGTCAAGATATAAAATGCAGGCTTGAAAAGAAAAGATCCGGCTGGCAGAAGGGTTAACGTAAAATTGCATGACCGGGATCGATCCACGACACAGAAGATATCACTTATCGCTGCTTCCTTCCGGATCTGACGAGGTTCATGGCCTTTTGTTACGAGGCGACCGATCAGAATAATACGCACCCGGCCTGCACAGCCGGAAGATGCATATATAGTTGGTTTTTAAATTTTTTTCAAGTCTAATTTGCAGGGGTTGTGTTTATTGGTCGGGGCGAGAGGATTCGAACCTCCGACATCTTGCTCCCAAAGCAAGCGCGCTACCAGGCTGCGCTACGCCCCGATTCAGTAATTAACACAATCGCAGTAATTATCATTTTGAGATAATAAAGGCAAGGAATTTTAATAAGGCCCGCTTTATTTTTTTTCAAAATAAAGATCAATACTTTTTGCAATGAGCACGGCATATTCATCAAGAATAATGTTCATCTCATCCGGGTTGTGGGGCAGTATGGAAATGGATAAGGGCTCAATCAATATAGCTGGCATGGTTGCACCTTCAAGTAGTATGATGGGGGCACCCTTTGAAAAAAAATGATTTGTTTTTTTATGGGCTGAAAAAATGCTTAAAAATGAATTGACGGCCTGCTTGCTTTCAGGCTGATGAAAAAGGGGCTGGGATTTCCATGTATTTTCTGAAGCAGGCATTTCCTCCTTATCGGTTTCAGGGGGATCAAAATAAAAGAAAAAGCTGGATGGTTCTTTTGAATTGTGCAAATGGATGCTGAGAAAAAACTCAGCAGAGTTTTTATTTGCTATAAACATTCTTTCCTGCTGGGATATGTTTGTATCTTTTATTCTTGTTAAAATTACATTATAACGGGTTTCAAGTTTTTGTGCTGTTTTTTGGGCCAGTTTCAAGGCAATGGTTTTTTCTTGTGCCCCACCGGAAGTGGCAAGTCCGCTATAAGGTCCTCCATGACCCGGGTCAATCACAATAATGCGTTGGGTGGTTTGAATCATGCTTTCGCTAAATACTGTGCCGGGCATGATCATTAATACAGTGATAATAAAGAGTAAAACGGTTTCTTTGGCCAATTTTCTTGACACCTTTATATATAAGCGTTATTTTAGCAAACTTTGTGTAAAAGTACTTTTGATGCAATATTATTTTTATATATTACATTT
>JAHJDU010000199.1 GCA_018812385.1 Pseudomonadota bacterium | reverse complement strand
TTTCAGAAATCCGTTGTGGAAGGTTCTTTGTCTCTTGTCCTTCAGTGCTGCATGTATGCTGATCTTATAAAAGTGTCCCAGGGGGATGAAAAAGAAAAGTATGAACTTTTACTGGATCTGTTGACTCCCGTTGCAAAAGCATTTCCTTCAGAATATGGGATTTCTTCCGTCAGTAATGCCATACAATGTTTTGGCGGCTATGGATATTGTGAAGATTTTCCCGTTGAACAATATTTCAGGGATATGAGGATACATGCCATACATGAAGGCACAACGGGTATCCAGGGCATGGATCTTCTGGGAAGAAAAATTTTAATGAAGAATGGCAAGGCTGCTTTATTGTTCATTGAAGAGGTAAGGCTGACTATACAAGCCGCCATGGAAATCAAGGGGCTTGAATTTTTTGCCATAGAGCTTCAAAAGGCAATGAAACTGCTTGAAAAGGTTGCAGGCTTTCTCTTTAATGTTGCCAAAGAAAAAGGAATTGAGGTTTATCTTTCCGACGCAACTCTTTTCCTTGAGTTTTATGGACTGATCGTTATTTCATGGCAATGGCTGATCCAGGGGATTGTGGCCCAAAAAGCCCTGGCTGAAAACTGCTCGAAAAAGGATAAGAATTTTTATAAGGGCAAAGTTTTTGCAATGAATTATTTTTTCAGATATGAACTACCAAAAACCTTAGGATTGGCTTCACGACTTATGGACAATGATAATCTTACTATTGATATGAAGACTAAATATTTCAAAGATTAAGGAGATTTTTAAATGGATAGAATTATATTCAGACAAGACGGTCCAATAGGCTATCTTACCTTGAACAGGCCGGATAAATACAATGCTGTTGATAAAGAAATGCTGTGTGAGTTTGAAGAATTCATCAATGCACGGATGTATGATAACAGTGTTTCAGTTATTATCCTTGACGGAGGGGATGCCAAAGGATTTTGTGCAGGACTTGACATGCAGACATTTGGCCCTCAAATTTTTGATATGCAGCCTGTTGACGCCTATAATGCCCAGGTCAGGTTATCAAGAATGATGTTAGGCTTAAGAAAAATTCCCCAGCCTGTTATCTGCTGTATCCATGGAGCGGCTGCAGGAATTGGATTTTCCCTGGCAATGGCTTCGGATATACGTATTTTAGCTGAAAATGCCAGATTTTGTGCAGCCTATATAAACATTGGATTAGGTGGTGCAGATATGGCTGCTTCCTATTTTCTTCCCAGACTTATTGGCTCAGGAAGAGCCAATGAATTTCTTTTGACCGGAAACTGGCTTAGTGCAAATGAGGCCATGAACCTGGGATTTGCCAGCAGGATCGTTCAAAGGCAGGAAATGATTGAAATCGCAACAGGACTTGCAAAGGTTATGGCAGGTAAAAATCCCCTGGGACTTCGTATGACAAAAGAAGCCATTAATATTAATATTGATGCCGGCGGACTTGAGGCATGCCTGCAGATGGAAGACAGGAACCAGATGATGCTGGCTTTTGGGATGCATATTCATCCGGCAAAAAAAGAATAGAGTTTCACAGGGAAACAGGCATGCCATTTTGAGTTTCAGGAGATCTGCCGGACCACAAGCACAGGACATGAAGCCCGGCTTATGACACGATCAGTTGTAGATCCGACGATAAATCTTTCCAAAAGGCTGTGGCCGTGAACCCCAATTACGATCATATCCACTTCTTTTTGTACAGCATAATCGATCAATTCCTTATAAGGCTGACCTTCAAGCAGGATGGTGATGGGTGTACACCAGTTCCGGCTGTCTTCAGGAACCATATCTAAAAGCTGTTTTTCAAGACGGCTGAATAGAGTTTTTTTGTTTTTCAAATCTTCATCAGCTGCCTTTTTTTGAAGTTCCAGATATTCAGGCCGGGTCCAGTTGGTGTAGTCGCCATCCCCCTGTATTTTTATATAGTCTGATGCAGACAATTCAATTTGTTCCGTTGGTCGGATAACATGGGCCAGGTAAAGCTGTGTCTGAAATTCCTGAGCCAGGCTTAAGGCATGGTCAAAAGCAAGTTTGGAATCCGGGGAAAAATCACATCCCACAAGGATTTTCTTTAATTTTATATTTTTTTCAATTATTGAAACAGAATGTTTTTTTCGTGCAAAAAGAACCAGAAGCGGGCATTGGAGAACTTTTACCAGTCTATCGGTTACAGAGCCGAGCAAAAATCGTTTTATGCCTGATCCGCCATGGGTTGCAGCAATGACCAGATCAATATTGTTTTCACTGACAATTCGATTGATTTCATCTGCCGCGTGCCCGGATGAGACAATGATTTCACATTCAATATCAAGTTCTTCTGCCATTTTTTCAAGCTTGTCCTTTGCCGACTGAACTCGACCAGTCTCAATATCCGTGTAGTCAATATAGGAATGCCCAAGACTTGAAATCATAAGCGTCCCCGAAAGGATATGGCATAAGCAAAGGGTTGAACCAAATTCTGATGCCAGTGCTTTGCCATAGGCAATAACAATATTGGAAAAATCTGAAAAATCTATTGCGCACATTATTTTTTTTGTTTCTATCCTCATCATTCTTCTCCTTATTTTTGTGGTTAATAAAAATATGGTGTGTTCTATTAAAAAGAAAAAACAGATAAAAAGCAAAAACAGGGTGAAGACGAAAACACAAGATTCGGATTGGGCCAAAAAAACAAGAGGACAGTTTGAGGCTCCAAAAACAGGAAGTATAGGTTCAAATTACCCCATGTCCCAGTGTTCTGTCAAGATGATTTATAGACCACCTTATTTTTTCAAGGGCGGAAAGTATTCAAAATTTATTGCTGCTACAGGAATTTCAAGTTTTCGTTTATCTGTCTTTGCATATCTGCACCGATCCGTTCTCAATGAACTGCTTGGTCTGTCTTTGATTCGTGTTGCAAAGATCTGGGCCAAAATCAAGTTGATCGTGATAGTGAACTGGTGTATACACAATGGGTGTGTTTAATTTGATGATAATATTTTTAATGTCTGGATTTTTTCAGGCCTGAAAGGAAAGTTTAGCGTATGAGCAGGAAGATTGACACGGCAAAAACCAGAATAGGGGTTGTGGGCGGAGGAGCCTGGGGCACTGCCCTTGCCAAATTGCTTGCAGACAAAGGGTTTCTTCTGGACCTGTGGGTGTTTGAGCCTGAAGTAAAAGAACAGATTGAAAAGAACAGGGAAAACAAGATTTTTCTTCCAGATGCGAGACTGCCGGAAAATATTATTCCATCCAATGATATTGAAATCGTTGTAAAAGCAAAAGACCTTGTACTTGTTGTGGTCCCGTCCCACTGCATGAGGGATGTGGCAGGTCAGATGAAAAATTTTATCAGTCCCGGGACAATAGTTGTAACAGCATCCAAGGGGATTGAGAATAAAACCCATATGACCATGACCCAGATTCTTGCAGAAAAAATTGATTTTCTCCCCAAAGAAAATTTTGCTGTTCTCTCGGGTCCAAGCTTTGCCAGGGAAGTTGCCAATAAAGTTCCGACAGTTGTTGCGGCCGCATCAACCAGCCGGGAAATATCCAAGTATGTCCAGGAAATATTTTCCTGCCCCACGTTCAGGGTGTATGTTAATGATGATCCCATCGGTACCCAGATAGGTGGTGCCATGAAAAATGTGGTGGCCATAGCTGCCGGTATTTGTGATGGTATGAAAATGGGTCTTAATCCAAGGGCCGCCCTGATTACCCGGGGTCTTACGGAGATGAACCGGCTGGGAACAAAGCTGGGGGCCGATCCTCTGACCCTGGCCGGGCTTGCCGGTGTGGGAGATCTTTTATTAACCTGTACAGGCGTATTAAGCCGCAACTATACCCTGGGCAAACAGATTGGAGAAGGCAAAAACCCGGATGATATCATTTCTGAAATGAGAATGGTTGCCGAAGGGGTTAAAACAACCCGATCCGTCTACAATCTGTCAAAAAAACTGGGGGTGGATCTCCCCATTTGCAATGAAGTTTATTTCGTTCTTTTTGAAGGCCGTTCTGTCAAAGAAACGGTTGAACGTCTGATGAACCGCTCCTTGAAGCATGAACTGGACGGGGTTCTGGACAGTTAATTAGATAGTGTTTGAACGAAAACTCACCCATCTACTGCGTTGCTGCAAAATCCTGAAATCCTCATGTACAGTAGTACACTCCGGTTTCAAGATTTTTTGCGCCTTGTATATGGGCAACTTTTCGCCCAAACACGGTGTTTTCGGTCAGGCACTAGATAGATCCTAAGGCAGCTTAGGCGTGATTCACAAGCTGCCTTAAAGGATATCTGTTTAAATTATTTAATAATCGCAGATGGACGGGTCCACACTTTTGGGAACGACTTCATGGGGTCCTTTTTGTTGAACCATATGTATCTTTCCCCCTCATATTTTTAAGAATCTCAATGCTTGTTTTATACCCTTTGTACATTCGGCACATGTCCATGGCCATGCCGCATATTAATGCAACCGCCTGGATAATTGTGATATCACTAATAGAAAATTCCCAGGGGCTTTTGGTATACACACGAAGGGCACCGAGGATTTTATCATGGCTGATAATAGGGACACCCAGCAAAGAAGCTATGCCTTCTTTTTTAGCTTCCTCTGGATATTCGATTCTCGGATCATCCATTACATCATAGATCGCTATGGGAACAGCATCTTTTGCTTCCTTGATGCCCTGCATGAAATGGATCGGACCTTTGTCCAGGTACTCTTTGCTCAACCCGGATGATGCAACAAGGCCAAGCTCACGGGTTTCCCTGTCTACTAAAAATACAGAGCAGCCTTTGGCTTTGAAGGCGGTTTTAACACTTTCCGCTGTGATCAGGGCTACTTCTTCCGGATCTTTGCAATGAGAAATGGCCGTGGTTAACCGGGTAATCGTGTCATAATAAATAGTGTGATTTTCCATAAATACCTCCCCTTTTAAATGATTAGAGAGCACCCTTAAAAAAACTTTTGGATGCCGGTTAAAAAAATGTTTTTAAAATGAGATGTAAGATCAAAAGAGCGTAAGCCAGCATAGAAGAAATCAAATTGAAAAGAGTGGAGCTGTCTGTAAGCGTGTATTCACTATATATCAATCAGGTTCAGACGTCAAAGGCTTTTAAAATCTCATGGCAGGCTTGCTGTGTGCCGCCCTGGTTTGATTGGAGGTATTCCAGGGCAAGACGTTTGCGGTCAGACCTGTTGCCTGGTTTTTCAAGGGCTTGGGTGATGGTTCTGGCAACAGCTTTCCAATGGTTTTTTTTAATGACGATTCCTTTTTTAAATATGTCATTAGTTGCCCATGCAAAATCATCATAATATGGGCCTGTGACTATGACTGCCCCCTGGATGGCGGGTTCAATGAAATTTTGCCCTCCCAAAGGTTTCAGGCTGCCACCGACAAAGACAACTGAGGCTAAACCATAGGCTGTTTTAAGCTCTCCAAAGGTATCCCATAAAATTATGCAGGGATTTTTCAGACAAGAATTTATTTTAGATTTTAAATGAAAATTTAAATTCTGGGAGGTCAAGCGTTTTTTCCAGGCCCTGACCCTGTGCATGTGTCTTGGAAAGATGGCAACAACCTGGTTTGGGGCCATTTTTAAAATATTTTTTATTATATGTACCATCTGTTTTTCCTCCTGCTTTCTTACGGATGCCAGAATGGTCAGGGGCAAATTTTGGGGAAGGATTTTTTTTATTTGTTTCAGGGTGTTAACATCATCCTCATCCGTATCTATATCTTCAAATTTGATATTCGGCATGGTGTTCACCATTGCCCCTTCAAACACCTGTTGATATCTTAGCGCATCCTGATCTGAAGTTGCAAGAATTGTATCCGGAGTCAGGTGTTTCCATAAAAATTTTGTTTTCAGATAATGGGTGTAACTATTTTTGGAAAGCCTTGCATTTATGATAAAAATCTGGGTCTTGTTTTGTTTCAGATAATAGAGCAGGGCAGGCCAGATTTCAGTTTCAAGCAGCACCATAACCCGGGGGTTGATCATTTTTATGGTTTTTTCAATGGTGTCAGGCATATCAAAGGGAAACCATTCTATTTTAAGATCTATTGATTTGTGGATCATTTTTTCGGTTAATCTTGTCCGTAAAATATCCATGCCCTGGGATGTTGTTGTGGTCACTAAAATTTTTAAATATGTTTTTGGGGACAGCCTTTTAAGGATATTGGCGGCAAGGTAGGCTTCACCTGCAGAAGCTGCCTGAATCCATATATCTGCCTTTGTATGGTGAAAAGAATCAATCCGTTTTTGAAACCCTGATCTCAGGCGCCTGTTTTTTTTGAGAAAAGGAAGGCTCAAGCGCCAGAGCATATTGTAAAGTTTGAAAAAATTAAGTATAAAGGCATTCTTTGTCATTGGGACATATGCTCTCATTTTTTTTAAATGTTGACAATACATCTTGATATAATAAATTAAGGTTTATGGAAAAGAAAAATCCGAAACTGACCAAATCACGGCAGAAAAAAATCATTTCTCTGGTTTCTAAATACTGGAAGAGGCTTTTGCTGGCTGCCTTCTGCATGATTATTGTTGCCGGGGCAAACGGTGCCATGGCGCTTTTAGTCAAACCCGTCATGGATGATATTTTTATCAACAGGAACCGGGACATGCTCTTAATAATTCCCGGGATTGCCATTCTGGTCTTTTTTTTAAAAGGTGCAGGCTCCTATGGATCAGAATATTTGATGAACTATATCGGGGAAAAGATTATCCGGTTTTTCCGGGACTCTTTGTATGAAAAGATCATCGATCTTCCCATTTCTTTTATTCACAGGGAAAAAACCGGAGCCCTGATGTCCCGCATTACAAATGATGTGAACATCGTTAAAGGAATGGTTTCCACGGCAGTGATTAATTTGTTCCGGGATTTTTTCTCAGTAATTGCTTTTTTATTTGTTATTTTTTATCGGGACTGGCAACTGGCATTGGGCGCTTTTATCGTTTTGCCCCTGGCCTTTTATCCCATTGTTCTGTTTGGCCGTCGGGTTAGAAAATTTTCCACTGGGACCCAGGAAACCATGGCAGATTTGAATTCATTTCTGCATGAAACATTTACCGGCAGCAAGATTATAAAAATCTTTAATCTCCAGGCTTTTGAAAAAAAACGTTTTAAAGAGAAAACCCAGGTGCTTTTCAGGCTTGAGATGAAAAAAATCATTGCCAAAGCCTTGTCCTCACCTATAATGGAATTTTTAGGTGGCCTTGGCATTGCATTTATTATCTGGTTCGGCGGTATGCGAGTGATTAACGGCACATCAACACCAGGAACATTTTTCTCATTTCTCACTGCAGTGATGATGCTTTATGATCCTGTGAAAAAATTGTCCAATCTCAACAACACCATCCAGGAAGGCATTGCTTCAGCCACAAGAATATTTGATATCCTGGAAGAAGAGTCTGACATTAAGGAAAAGCAAAGCCCTGAAATTATAACAGAAAGCATTTTTGATGTTGAATTTGATCATGTTAGTTTTTCCTATAATGATAATGAGGCACCAGCATTAAATGATATCAACCTGAAGGTTGCCCCGGGTGAAGTTCTGGCCCTTGTCGGGATGAGCGGGGGAGGAAAAACAAGCCTTGTCAATCTTGTCCCGCGCTTGTATGATGTTACCTGCGGCCGGGTGCTGATTGCAGGAAAAAACGTAAAAGATATTTCAATCAAATCCCTGCGGGATCATATTTCCATCGTGACCCAGGAACCCATCCTTTTTAACGAATCAGTGAAAGATAATATCCGGTACGGCAAGATGGATGCAACAGATCTTGAAATAGAAAATGCAGCAAAAGCCGCCTATGCCTATGAATTTATACAGGGGTTTCCCAAGGGGTTTGATACCATTATAGGCGAACTTGGTTCCCGGCTTTCAGGGGGAGAAAAACAGAGAATCTGTATTGCAAGGGCCCTGATCAAAGATGCGCCGATTCTTATATTGGATGAAGCAACATCTGCTCTGGATTCCCAAGCCGAAAGGGTGGTGCAAAAAGCCCTGGAAAATTTGATGAAAGGCAGAACCTCTTTTGTGATCGCTCACAGACTGTCCACCATTGATTATGCCTCGAGAATCATTTTGCTGAAAAACGGGGCCATAAAAGAACAAGGTACCCATGAGGAGCTGATGGCACAAAAAGGAGATTATTTTAAACTTCAAACCATGCAGACAGCTAAAGGCTTGAATAGTGTCTGACCAAAAACCTGAAAAATTGGCGGTCTTTGGTCGGGCAGTAAATAATTAAAGGAGAGAAAAATGGCAGTTTCTGAAGAGTTATTGGAAATACTGGTTTGCCCCAAATGCAAGGGCGAGATTCATTTAAATAAAACAAAGGACGGGCTTGAATGCCTGGCATGCCGGCTTTTATATGAAATAAAGGATGATATTCCCATCATGCTCATTGATGAGGCAAAACCACTGTAAGCATGAGTATTCCAAAAAATCCAGATCCTGCAAAACTGGTAGTCGGATGTATCATGAATGACAAGGCATTGATAGAGGAGGTCTTTTCCCTGCTGGAAGAGGCATTCGGCCCTGTGGACATGATCAGCCGCTGGCTTGATTTTGCTTATACGGAGTATTATTACAAAGAGATGGGCACGCCTTTGTTTCGCAAGGTTTTTGTGTTTAAAAATTTAATTGCCCAGGATGACCTTGCCCTGATAAAAGAGAAAACCAATGAAATTGAAAATCGGTTTGCAAGAGCTGGAAAGAGGTCAGTGAACATTGATCCTGGATATCTGGTTTCATCTCGGTTTATCCTGGCCACGGGAAAGGAATATTCCCACAGGATTTATATTGGCCACAAAATTTATGCTGACCTGACATTGATGTATTCTAAAAAAGATGGTTTTAAAACATTGGATTGGACATACCCGGATTATGCATCAAAAGCCATGATTTCTTTTTTATCAAAGGTCAGGGATAAATATTTATTGGATTTAAAGGCAGGCAAAGGAAAAAAAAATGATTAAAAGCATGACGGCTTTTTCGCAGGTTTCAAATACTTACGACACCATCACGGCAGATGTCACCATCCGTTCTTATAATTCACGACATCTTGATATTTCTTTTTTTGGTCCTGAATCCTGCCAGGTATTTGAAGAGGATATTAAAAAAATTATCACCAAAACCCATGACAGGGGAAGAATTGAGATTAAATTGTTTATTCAGGATGATGCAATAGACCTGGAACTATTTGAAGTGGATGAGGCAAGGACAGCATCCTATTATCAGGCATTAAAAAAGATAAAAAAAGATTTAAATTTGTCAGCCGACATCTCTATGACGGACATCTTATCTGCCAGAAATGTGATTGTTCCGTCTAAAAGGCAATTAGATTTAAAAAATTTGTGGAATGCCATCGAACCTTCCATGGAAACAGCCAGCATCAACCTGGAAATCATGCGCAAAGAGGAAGGCAAAAATCTTTATTCGGATTTAAGTGCAAGGATTGATTATATTGAAGATAATTTAAAGCAAATTGAAAAAGATGCTGCAAAAATTCCGCAGGTTTATAAGAAACGGCTCATGGAAAGAATATCCTTCCTGACCTCGGATACAGAAGGACTCGACCCTGTCAGGATTTCCCAGGAGGCAGCCATAATAGCTGACAAGAGTGATGTGTCAGAGGAAATCGTTCGACTTTACAGCCATATTAAACAATTCAGGCAGATCCTTGATTCAGATGATTCTGAAGGAAGGAAACTTAATTTTTTAATCCAGGAGTTTAACCGGGAATTTAACACCATTGGTTCAAAGGCTGGGAATGCTTCTTTATCCCATATGGTTGTCGACCTGAAATCAGAGCTTGAAAAGATCAGGGAACAGGTACAAAATATTGAGTAATGTTTAAATATTGAAAAGGAATATCCTATGGAACAGCTGCTTTTAACTTTAGGTTTTGGAAATACTGTGGTGGCACAAAAAGTAGTGGCGATTTTATCGCCCAACTCATCTCCCATGAAACGGGTCAAGGATGAAGCCAAGCAGGAAAAGCGCCTTCTTGATGTGACCCACGGCAGAAAAACAAGGGCCGTTATCATCACGGAAAGCAATCATGTCATTCTTTCATCTATTCAGTTTGAGACACTCTCCAGTCGATTTGAATCCCTGATGACCAGGGAAAAAGAATAATCTCATGCCAGGCACAGGAAAGTTATTTGTCATCTCCGCTCCTTCCGGGGCCGGGAAAACAACATTGATAAGAAAGGTATTAACCCGGTTTAAAAACCTTTCTTATTCTATTTCCCACACCACTCGGAGCCCCAGGAAAAATGAAAAGGACGGCATTGACTATTTTTTTATAAACCAGGATGAGTTTGAACAAAAAATAACTCTGGACCATTGGCTTGAATGGGCAAAGGTCTATGATAATTTTTATGGTACATCCAAAGAATTTGTAAAAGCCTGCCTTGAAAAAGGCCAGAGTCTTCTTCTGGATATTGATGTCCAGGGTGCAGGACAGATTATGGCATTGG
>JAHJDU010000198.1 GCA_018812385.1 Pseudomonadota bacterium | reverse complement strand
GGGCAATGGCAGCCAGTGGAACACCGGCGGCAATTGAGATGATCAGCTTTGATTGGTCAAGGGCAGATGCGGTCTCTTTGAGAACCGATCCAAGGATCTGGGGCTTTGTTGCATAGATAACGATTTCAGATTTTCTGGCCACTTCAATATTGTCAGTGGTTGTTGAGACCTTGTATTTGTTTTGAATTGCTTCTAAAGTATCTTCTGCAATATCTGAACAGATAATATTTTCAGGCTTTGCTGCCTTGGAAAGAACCAAACCGCTTATCAATGCTTCACCCATATTTCCGCTTCCAATAAATCCTATTTTTTTCTCCTGCAGCATAGTGACGTCACTCCTTAATGTATTGATAAAATAAAGGAATCATATTAAGACCTAAAAATTAAGATAGTCAAGATAAATTATCGGTTCATACAGGGAATCAGAAATTATCGGAAATGTTTAGAATTATTAACATCAGCCCTATCTGTTGCATAAGGAAAAAAATAAATTATATTTCCGTATAAAAATATTAATGGAAAATCGATTGGTAGAATAATGAATTTCAGCAAATTTAATGCAGGAACTTAGAAGCGATTTCCAGTTTTGGTTAAAATAATTTTTTAAGGTCTTCTTTTAAAATTTTTCCCATGGTATTTCTGGGCAGCTTTTTAATGAAAATTATTTGTTTAGGACATTTCCAGTCATGGAGATGTTCTTTGCAAATGGCTTTGATGGCTTGGGAGATATCACCTGAAGTCGGGGTTTTAACCACAGCCGCCACAATTTTTTCTCCCCATTTTTCATCGAAAATACCTAGAACCGATGATTCAATAACCTCATCAAGCCTGTTGATTACTGACTCAATCTCATTAGGAGAAACATTTTCCCCTCCTGTGATGATGATATTTTTTAACCGATCCGTAAGATAATAATATCCATCTGCATCTTTTTTACCCAGATCGCCTGTCTTAAACCAGCCTTGTTCAAAGGCCCTGGCTGTTTCTTCGGGTTTTTTCCAATAGCTGGATATGATGGAGTCTGATTTGAGCCAGAACTCACCTGCCTGGCCAGGTTCTACATCCTGCAAAGTATCGGGATCAACAATTCTTACCTTAACGTCTGGAAGAGGAAGCCCGATGGAGCCTGGTTTTTTTTCCCCATTCAGAGGATTGGAAAAATTCATGCCCGTTTCTGACATGCCCTCTCTCTCCACAGGCTCTTTTCCAAAGGTCTGGGTTATCCTTTGAAAATCTTTTGTTGGCAGGGGAGCTGACCCTGATGTCCACAGTCTCATATGATCAAAACAAAGGGTCTGATCTTGAAAAGTGTCAATGAGTTTTGAATACATGGCTGGAACTCCCATGAATATGGAGCAGGCCAGATCTGTCTTGTTTTCCTTTAAAATATCAATCACAATTCCCGGATCAAACCTGTCCAGCAGCACCACATGTGCTCCTGAAATCAATGCTGTGTGAAGGGCGAAACATAAGCCGTGAACATGAAAAAGGGGCAGGCTGTGGCATAATGTATCAGAATCTGAAATTTCCCATATTTTAATAATGTTCTTAGCATCATTTATCAAATTTTTCTGGGTCAGGACAGCACCTTTGGGATCACCCGTTGTTCCTGAAGTATAAATGATAAGTCCGGGATCATCAGGTGCCAGGCTTACTTTTTCCAGATCATTGGAATACGATTTAAAAAAGGCAATTTTTTGAAAAGGTAGTTTTGTATCAATTTCCAAACAGGTTAACTTGGAATCAATCTGTTTGATCATCCCGGCCAATTCCTGGTTTATGATAACCAGCACGGGTGCTGCATCCTTTAACAGATAGGTTAATTCAGATTTTTTAAATCCAGGATTCAAAGGCACGCACACTGCCCCAATTTTTTGAAGGGCAATATAGGCAATAATAAAAACAAGGGATTTATCAAGGAGCAGAACAACATTGTCAGATTTTTTAATTCCCTGCTTTAAAAACTGGTTAGCCATTTTGTTTGAATTCAGATCCAGATCCTGAAAAGGCATTTGTGTCTCAATTTTATTGCCCCTTAAAAAGGACAGGGCTGTTTTTTTGTTATGCTTTTCAAAACAATCTGTTAACAATTCTGTAATAGATCCCATTTTAATCTATTATTCCTTGAAAAGGCCCATTTTATTTTCTGATAGATCCCAGAAAAGCCCGGTCATCATCTGTAAGGCTTCCCTTGTAATTTCCTCTAAAATATGTTCATTGGGTGCATGCTGACTGCAGCCGCCATATGAATGGGGAACCCAGATTGTGGGCATGCCCAGAACATGGCTGAACGCGTCATTGGGCAATGTTCCTCCAAGGTTTGGTAGAAATGCAACCTTTTTGCCAAGTTTGCCAAGGGTGGTTTCAAAGGAAGATGTGGCAAATTTAACCCATGGGTTATCTGGATCCATGCGGGTGGCAAGTCCATAGTTGTTGGAAACGGGCTCAATTTTTACCATGGAAAAGCCATGGTCGTCTAAATGTTTTCTGATTGCTGGAAGAAATGTGTCAGGATCTGAATCCGCAATAAACCGGACATGGCACCTTGCCCATGCCTTTGGCGGAATGGCATTGACCGGCTCTGATGGATCTCCGCATTCAAAAGCAAGCACATCCAGTGTGCTCCAGCCATAGACTTTTTGGGCAGAACTCAAGCCCGGCTCTCCCCATTGGGGGTCTATTGTGGGTCCACCCTCTCCTTTTATTATAAGTTTATCAATGGCCTTTTTAATACCAGGAGGAATATTTTCAGGTCGAAGGGCTTTAATTAAAATTTTCCCTTTGGCATCCACCAGGCAGGCAATGGCATGGGAAAGGATGATCCCTGGGTTGGCAAGAAGTCCACCCCAGTTTCCCGAATGGTGTCCTCCTTCCCGCAAATTAATACTCAGGTCAAAATTATAAACGGCCCGGCTCCCGCCGAAAATGGTGGGTGTGTCAGGGTCTATTCTGGGCCCGTCCGAGGCAATGAGAACATCTGCTTTTAAAGCGCTTTTTTCTCTTTCACAGATGGCATGTAATCCTGGAGAACCTGATTCTTCACCCATCTCAATGAGCACCTTGACATTAAACCCCAACTTTTTTCTTTCTTTTATCACGCATTCAAGTGCAGTAAGATCTATGGCATGCTGTCCTTTATTATCAGCGGCTCCCCTGCCATACCATCGATCCCCGTCTTTTGTCAGTTTAAAGGGAGAAAGGCCCTTTTTCCATTTATCATCCATACCAGGGACTGTATCACCATGGCCGTAAATTAAAATACCAGGCCAGGTTTCATTCTCAATTCGACTGGCAATTAAAAATGGAGCACAGGGCTCTTCAGGATTTTCTATAACCCGGCATTTGAAATCAATATTTTCAAGGGATGGTATCAGCTCTTTTTCAAAATATTCTATCATACAGGGTTTTCTGTCATGGGCTCTGCTTCCCGTATTGAT
>JAHJDU010000197.1 GCA_018812385.1 Pseudomonadota bacterium | reverse complement strand
CTCTTTTATTTTTTCGAGTTGTTCTCGATAGTTAGCCTCAAGGTTATTCCAAAATCTTGCAGGGACTCCGGTAACAAGTTCAAGCTTATTTGCGGTTTCATAAATAATGGGTTGTTCACCCTTATAAATTCGATTTATTGATTGTACTGTCAATCCTGTTCTTTTTGAGAGTTCTGCTTGGGTCATACCAATTAACTCAATTGTTTCTTTTAATGTTTCTCCAGGCGGTATGGCATAATCAGGTTCGAAACCGTATTTTTCTTTTGTTTCAACCATTTTTCCCCCTAATGTGTATCTTCAATACCTATGATTATTATTTCGTTGATCTTTGCTTTATCTAATCCCCCATCTTTTTTCACAAGGATTGGCTCGTTATTCGGCATGAACAACAAGCGGTATGGATGCTCCAGGTCTACAGAAAATTGCCCCTTCCTATTTCCTGTGAGTTCATGTAATCGGGCTGGTGGTAGCTGTGAAATATCACTTAAAGCTATTGCTGCATTTAACTCGACCATCCTTAGCATAAGCTTATTCCCCTTGGTTTGTCCTAATTCTTTTAATGCAGATTTACGTGTTGAGCATATTTTTTGTAATTTCTTTGACTTAAATGATATAATCACGGAGTCTCCTTGTCAAGGGAAACATGAACATTTCATGTTAATCTTTTTTCAAAATATGTGAATCGAAATTACTTAGTTCGAATTATTTTTCATTAACAGTCAATATTTCATGAATTGCGGTAATTGTATACGAAACAGAAACCATTCTGTCAACTTCTGGTTTTTTCCAGATGATATTAAAGGTTTTAAAAACGATAGGAACAAAACAGACGGGGTGTCACACTATTTACACACTCAACAAAAAAAGGCTTTCAACTAAAAGCTGAAAACCCTTGGTATTACTGGTACGCCTGGCCCGATTCGAACGGGCGACCTACGGATTAGAAGTCCGTTGCTCTATCCAGCTGAGCTACAGGCGCAAACAAAAAGATCTTTTATCAAATTTACCCCAAATTGTCCATAAAAAAGTGGATGATTATTTTTTTGTGCAAAATATATTGCTTTTCTCGATCCTATGATAATGGTATACTAATTTTTTATCAAAATTATCTTAAGGTATATTTAATGGCAAACACGATGGAACTGGAGAAACAAAGCGAAAAGAGGCTGACCAAAAAAGATTTTTTGATTCCTGTAAAAAAAGCAAAAACTTCAAGTTCAAAAGCACTTGTAAAATCAGACCCCATTCAAAGCTATCTTAATGAAATAAGCCGTTACAAGCTTTTGACAAGAGACCAGGAAATTGAACTTGGAAAACGCATTCAGGAAGAAGGAGACCAGGAAGCAGCCTATATCATGACCACTTCAAATCTGCGCCTGGTCGTTAAAATTGCCCTTGAATTCCATAGAATCTGGGTGCAGAACCTTTCGGATTTAATCCAGGAAGGAAATATTGGGCTTGTGAAGGCAGTCAAAAAATTCAACCCCTATAAAAATGTCAAATTCTCATATTATGCATCCTTCTGGATAAAAGCCTATATTCTTAAATTTATCATGGATAATTGGCGAATGGTAAAGATTGGAACAACCCAGGGGCAACGCAAATTATTTTTCAGGCTGAAAAAAGAAAAACAAAGACTGATTGAACAGGGCTTTGATCCAAAACCCAAACTATTGTCAGAACAGCTCGGAGTATCTGAAAAAGAAGTAATTGACATGGATCAGAGATTGGCCAACTGGGACTTAAGTCTTGATGAACCATTAAAGAATGACTCAAATACTGAAAGAATTGAATTTATAAACGTTGAAACTGATTCAACTGAAGATCGGATGGCCAAAAAAGAGATTGAAAGTATCCTGCATAGAAAAGTTAATAAATTTAAAAAGACTCTTAATGCAAGAGAATTGAATATTTTTAACAGAAGAATTTTCTCTGACAGTCCTCAAACACTTCAAGAGATCGGTGAAGCATACTCGATATCCCGCGAAAGGGTAAGACAGATTGAAAATAATATTTTAAAAAAAATGAAAATCTACTTCAAAAAAGACATGCCTGATTTTGATATGTACGATCACAGCCAGTAAATTGCAATTTATTTTTATAGTAAGGTAAAGCAGATTATGAAAAAAAGTCTTGTTTATGTTCTTCTTATTTTTATCTTAAGTTTTTTTATAGCCGGCTGCACAGAGCTTAAACAGGATAAAAAACTTTCTGAGTCTCAAATTATTCAAAAAGAAAACAAGAAAGAAGAACATACTCTTTCAGCAAATTATTATTATCTTGAATCCAGGATTCACATTAAAAACAAAGACTATAAAAAAGCCATTGTATCTCTGGAAAAGGCAATGGTTAATGATCCGGATTCATTCATATTAACCAGGGATCTAAGCCAGCTATACTTGAACCAAAATAATGAAAAAAAAGCATTGGAGCTCGCAGAAAAACTGGTTCGACAAAACCCTGACAATGTGGATGGATTACTTTTTTTTGTCCAACTTAAAAAAGATGCCATGGATGAAAAAGAACTGGTTGAAATTTTAAACAAAATCCTGATGCTGGATCCAGATAACAAAGAAACATTTCTCCGTCTTGCCAAAATATATATAGACAAAAACAATAATCCTGAAGCCTTGGTATTGTTAAAAAAAATGGTTGGTCAATTTCCTGACTACTATGTTGCCTGGTTTTATCTTGGCGAGGTTTATTTGGCTGAAAAACAATATGAACTTGCAAAAATTCAATATTTAAAAACCATTGAACTTGAACCGGACCTTGTAGAGCCCCGGTTTCAACTAATAAAAATTTTCAGTCTTCAAAACACCCTTGAAAACAACCAGAAAATATTAGAAACCTACAAGGAAATACTTGAAATAGAGCCGGACAATTACCGGGCACAATTAGGAATGGCTCTGCACTATTATAAAAACGAAGACAAGGCTGCCGCAGCCACCCTGTTCACTGAACTTGCCCAGAGCGTTGAAAGCGATTCCAGGATTGTTATGATGGCTGTGAACGAATATATTTCCGGCAAAAGACCTGAAGATGCCGTGATTGTTTTCTCCCAGATGCTTAAAAGTGATCCTGAAAATCAAACCCTGAACTTTTTCACGGGCATGGCCTATGAAGAGATTGAAGATTCCAAAAACGCTGTTTTCCATTATCTGAAAATCAAACCTGACCATTCTCAATATAAAAAAACCATCCTGAGTATTGCCTTTCTCTACCAGAAATCAGGAAAAAATCAGGAAGCCATAAATTATCTTGAAGACAAGTATAAAACCCTTCCAAAAGATATCGATATTATCATTTATCTTGCCTCGTTTTATGAAAAAGATAAAAACTATGAAAAAGCCATCAGTCTTTTAAAAACAGGGCTGGAAGATTCTCCTGAAAACACATCATTGCTGTTCAGACTGGGTGCAGTACAGGATAGTGCAGGCTTTAAAGAAGACTGCATCAGCACCATGAAAAAGGTTATTGAAATTGATCCAAAGGATGCCAGCGCCTTGAACTACCTTGGGTATTCCTATGCAGATCTTGGGATTAACCTGGATGAGGCGCTTCTGCTTATCAAAAGAGCACACGAAATTAAACCCGATGACGGGTATATCACGGACAGCCTGGGCTGGGTCTATTACAAGAGGGGGGAGTATGAAGAGGCTGTTAAATACCTTGAAAAAGCGGCCCAACTAACCTCTTTTGAAACCATCATATCAGACCACCTTGGTGATGCCTATCAAAAGACAAATCAGTTTAAAAAAGCATTGGATACCTATAAAAAAGCCGTAACCAATGCCAAAGATGGGGACAAAGAAAAAATCCTTGAACTTAAGAAAAAAATTGAGGCTGTTAAAAAAAAATTAAATGATTAACCAGAACTCATTATCCAGCTTAATTTATAGTATTGTCTTTATCTTGATCTTCTCGGGTTGTGCACCACTCAGACCCTCAACCAATCCTTTGCTTGATAAAAAAGCCCTTTTGTTTGCAAACCAGGCACAATCTTTTAATCAACACATTCTTGCAAGCAAGGGAACAGGCTGGGCACGGGTTGAAACAAACACAAAAACAGATAAATTCAAAATTGCATGGGCTGCGGTCTTTCCCAATAAAATCAGGATCACATTTCTAATGTCTGGCCTTCCCATCGAAACCATTATTGCAACAGGAGAAAAAATAACTTTCTTTTCCCATACGGGGGAACATCCCAAAACCTCATATAACTCAAAAGATCCGGACATGAAAAACTATATCCAGGTTCCAATAAAAATATCTGAAATGATATCGATTTTACTTGGGCGGCTGCCTGTAAAAAACTTTGACAATGCCTATTTTTCACCGTCAGACTCATCCTTGTCCAGTATAATATTAAAACAAAAATGGAAGGGGGAAACACAGTCCCTTTGTTTTAATGACAAGGGAAAAATAGATGGCCTCATATCCACGAACCTATCAGGAGAGCTCTTGTATGAAATGAAGATCACACAATATAAAACATATGATTTTGGCGAAATCCCGGTAACAATAGAAATCAAAGATATGGATAATCGAAAACTGATCCTGGACATTACAAGCTTTCAGGCAAATCCTGCCATAAAAGACACTATATTCAGGTTGACAGAATCTGGATAGTGCCCATTATTAATCCAATTTATTAACGATATTTCTCAGAGGAGATGTTATAAAAAAATGATTCACGATAGTGTAGCCAAAGCAAAAAAAACAAGCACCTGCCCTTCACAGGGTGGGGGTCAGGATATGGCGGCCCGACAGAAAAGAGAAGATGAGGCAATTAAAGCCTCCCTGTCCAAAATAAAACACAAAATTTTTGTATTAAGCGGTAAGGGCGGAGTTGGTAAAAGCAGTGTTTCTGCCAATCTTGCAGCCTGCCTTTCTAAAAAAGGATATAAAACAGGTCTTATGGATGTTGATGTCCACGGCCCCTCAATAGCCCAGATGCTGGGACTGACAGAACTCTTAGAGATTTCTCAAAACCAGCTTCTGATCCCAAAACAGGTCAATGGAAACCTTAAGGTTGTTTCTGTCCAGGCATTGATGCAGGACAAGGACCAGGCCATTATCTGGCGGG
>JAHJDU010000196.1 GCA_018812385.1 Pseudomonadota bacterium | reverse complement strand
CATGCCTAAAATACCGGGGATTAGCCACCAGAATGCAATAAAGGCTCTTAAAAAAGCAGGTTTTGAAGTGGTTAGGCAAGGCAAGCATATTGTTATGTCGGATGGCGTAAGAATATTAACAATTCCAAGAGCAAACCCGATAAATGCTTTTACTATGGGTGGTATTGCAAAAGATGCTGGTTTATCTGTATTGGAATTTAAAAAACATTTATAAATGCAAAATGGTTGTTAGAATAAAAAGCAAGGATCAAACCTTGTATTTCAACCACAGCATGTGATATTTTACAAACATGATACCGAGACGACTTTACAAAACCGTTGATGATATTTGATACTGATATTTTTATATAGGCTCAGAGGGGCAATAAAAAAGCAGCCGAACTGATGCAAGATACTCAGGAAAAATACCTTTCCATCCAAACTTACATGGAACTTTTACAATGCCGCAACAGCAGTGGAAAATAATATGACGCTTTCATCAAGTAATGCGAAACATTTCAGAACGATAAAAGATTTAAAAATGAAAATCTTTAAACCGTAATCCCGGTGCTTACAGCTAAGTCCGTGTTGACCTTTGCTGGCAGATAAACTTTTGATTAAAATGCCGAAGCCTATAGTCGATCTAAAGCCTAAAAATCCTAAATCTATCATTTGATACAACGCCTATTCCGCATCGTTTTGCAGAATAGTCTTGACTTTTCCGCAAAGTGTTGCAGAATAGCCTCATGGAAAGACAACAAAAACAGCATATCATTAATGACCTGAAAAAAAAAATGGTCTTTATCACCGGTCCGAGACAGGTAGGGAAAACCTGGCTGGCTAAAGAAATTGCCCGGTTGTTTCCCAAAAGCGTATATCTGAATTATGACAGCGCCGGGGATCGCAAGATAATTAAAGATGAGGTCTGGCTGGAAGACACCCAGCTTTTGATTCTTGATGAACTTCACAAAATGAAGGGCTGGAAAAACTATCTCAAAGGTGTTTATGATACCAAACCTGCGGGAATGATGATCCTTGTAACCGGTAGTGCGCGCCTGGAAGCATTCAGACAGCAGGGAGATTCTTTAGCCGGACGTTTTTTCAGGCATCGGCTGCTTCCATTTTCACCTGCTGAATCTGCCCATGTTGGGGTATCTGTGGATCCAACGATTTTTCTGAACCGGGGGGGATTTCCAGAACCTTTTCTGGCGGACAACAATACAGATGCTGATCGATGGCGGATGCAGTATATCGACGGTCTGATCCGAACGGATATTCTTGATTTTGAACGGATTCACGATTTCAAGGCGATTCAGCTGATCCTTGAAATGTTAAGATCCAGGACAGGATCGCCGATCTCCTATCAGTCCATTGCTGAAGATGTCAGTGTCTCGCCCAATACCGTAAAAAAATACATCCAGATATTAGAATCATTGTTTATTATATTCAAAGTAACCCCTTATTCCAGGAATATCGCCCGATCCGTTTTAAAAACACCAAAAATCTATTTTTATGACACTGGTATGGTGAAAGGTGATGAGGGCGCAATTTTTGAAAACATGGTTGCGTTGTGCCTGCTGAAACATGTTTGCGCACGGGTTGACCTTGAGGGCAAACCAGCGTCTCTTCACTATATCAGGACCAAGGATGGCGCTGAAGTTGATTTTTGCCTGGCACAGGACAACACCCTTGAATTGCTGATTGAAGCCAAACGATCCGAGGCGCGGCCGGTCAGGGCATTGATTAATTTCAGCAAACGGTATGATACCCCGGCCACACAACTGGTGCTGCATTTGAAACGTGAAAGAATGGACAGCGGTGTCAGGGTCTGTCAGGGTATGAAATATCTTGAGTCATTGTTATTGTGATTTGAACCGCAAATGACAAGATCCTGGTGCCTACGGCTAAGGCAGTTCTGACCTGGGCTGGCAGGTAAAATCAGAAACAAGGGTTGAGAACAGTTTTCTGTTTTTTCGCATTGTTTGGTTTTATTCTTTCTTTGCTGATGAACCGGGAACCTGCCATTCTGGTCATGATTAATATCCTTTTGCTGGCCGGCGGACTAACATTTATACCTTGTGAAAAATCAATTTTATTGATAAAAAAACCTGTGAAAATATCATTTTTAACAATTTGGCGACAAACAGGGCAAGACTTCTGGTTAAACTTTTTAATATGAAAAGAACGGAAACCAAACTTTTAATATGAATAAAAAGCAAGCATTAAACATTGTATTTCAACCACAGCATGTGCTATTTTACAAACATGATATCGAGACAACTTTACAAAACAGTTGAAAAAACCTTGGCTGATTCGCCAGTTACAGCGATAATCGGGCCAAGGCAATGTGGGAAGACAACCCTTGCCCGCCTATTCATCAAGGACCGGGCAGTCCATTTTTTCGATCTTGAAAACCCGGCAGATCAATTTGCGCTTGAAGATCCTGTTTTTGCTCTGGAGCAGTATCATGACGAACTTGTCATCATAGATGAAGCCCAGCGCATGCCAGGACTTTTCCCGGCAATAAGGGTATTGGTGGACCAAAACCGAAAACCAGGAAGGTTTCTTTTGCTTGGATCAGCCTCTCCCGACCTCCGGCGCCAAAGTGCAGAAAGCCTGGCTGGACGTATTGTTACCCTGGAATTAACCCCATTTCTTTTGCAGGAAATAAATTCCGGGGCAAGCAGTGTAGACAAGTTATGGGTCAGTGGTGGTTTTCCTCCTTCATTTCTGGCGGAGGCTGATTCCACAAGCCTGCAGTGGCGGATACATTATCTGCGTGATGTGGTGGAACGGGACTTAGGCTTACTAGGCTTTAATTTGCCTCCGGAAAGAATGTGGCGTTTCATGCAGATGCTTGCCCACAACCATGGGCAACTCTGGAACAAGGCACAGCTTGCCAGAAGCCTTGACATAGGTGCAACCACAGCCGGCCGGTATCTGGATGCCATTCAACAAACACTTTTAGTACGACGGTTGCAGCCATTTCATAAAAACCTGGGCAAAAGACTGATTAAATCTCCCAAGGTGTATATCAGGGATACGGGTCTGTTGCATGCACTGCTCGGTCTGAAAAACAGGGAACAGCTGCTGGGTCACCCTGTAAGGGGAAATTCATGGGAAATTCTGGTTATTGAGCAAATAGCTTCCTGCCTTCCCCTTGGTTGGGAACTTGGATTCTGGCGTACAAGCGGTGGCAGTGAAATTGATTTACTGCTGATTTCCGGAGGACAGGTGAAAATAGCTATTGAAATAAAGGCGGGATTAACGCCACGACCTGGCAGGGGTTTTTACGAGGGATGTAAAAATTTAAAACCGATAGAAGAATGGATAATTTACCCAGGCAAACGGATTATACCGCTCAATAAAGGAAAAACACTGGCTCTGCCTATTATGGAAGCTGTGAACCGATTGATGGAACAAAATTGAAAGACAAACCCGATAAATGCTTTTATTATGGGTGGTATTGCAAAAGAAGCGGGAGTGAACCCGGAACAGATAAAAAACATTGCACGGTATCATAGAATAAATTTTAAATGACAAAAATCTTCCTTTTTGCCTTTCTGGCTGGTGTGACAATCTTTAGCCATACTATTATTGAACGACACGAGAAAAGCGGCCCTGAAATGCTGACTGATAATTGGGGTTTACATACGTCCAAAAGCAGCAAAGCTGAGATAAAAGAAAACTGGCTGTATCTGTCCTCCTCAGATCAGAATCAAAGCGTCAATATTCAACAGGATATTTCATCCTTTGATAGGGGTTCCATTTTAAAATTATCCGCTGATATGAAATGTGAAAACGTTCAGCCGGGAGAAAAGCCATGGAACAGGGCAAGACTCCTGCTTGTACAGCATGACGGGCTAAAAGACAGGTGGGATTTTCCACATTTGGTAGCCTCCTTTACCGGAACCAGGGAGTGGGATCATTATAATCAATTCTTTACCATTGAGTCTGAAACAAAAAAAATCAGAGTGACTGCGCAGTTAAGTCGGTGTACTGGGTCTTTCCAGCTTAGAAATATCCGGCTTTATCCTGTAAGCCAGACACAGCTTTACACATGGGTTAAAAGAGGTATTCTCACTTTGTGGGGCGTTTTTTCCTTATTTTTGCTGGGGTCTTGTTTTTTCAATGGCAAAAAAACGATTGTCCTCCAGGCGGTGCTGGTAATCGCTTTTATTGCGATATTGATTGGCACCACAATGCCCGCCGATATGAAAAACCAGGTTTCAAATGAAGTTAAAAGTCAAATTCATGCAACCAGTGATGTTTTTGAGAATGCGATTCCATGGGATCTGTCCAAGGTCGGGCATTTTTGTTTTTTCGCATTGTTCGGTTTTATTCTTTCTTTGCTGATGAACCGGGAACCTGTCATTCTGGTCATGATTAACATCTTTTTGCTTGCTGGCGGCACAGAGATTGCCCAGTTTTTTATTGACGGGCGGTCCCCGCTGTTCTGGGATTTTATTATTGATGCAGCCGGGGGACTTTCAGGTATTCTCCTGGTTAAACCGTTTAAACTGTGTTGGCCGGTGCCGGCAGATGAATAATGGAACGCTGATTTTCAGGATTTTTTGGGAATGATGAAAAGTACTATTAGCTTGCAACGGATTTATAATTACTGTATATTTCAATTATACATTAAAAAGGAGGCACCTTATGCGGGCAACAGTGGTTGATTTAAGATATAAGATGAATGATGTACTCAAAGCTCTTGATAGGAATGAAAAGGTAACAGTTCTCTATCGTGGTAAGGTCAAAGGTATTATAATACCCGCTGACAATCAGAAAAAAAACTTAAAGATTTCCGAACATCCATTTTTTGGTATGTCCCCCACAAATACCGACAAATCTGTTTTGGATGAATTAGATACATTGCGGGGCTCCAGATACGATGATATTTGATACTGATATTTTTATATGGGCCCAGAGAGGCAATAAAAAAGCAGCCGAACTGATGCAAGATACTCAGAAAAGATACCTTTCCATCCAAACTTACATGGAACTTTTACAATGTGCTAAAAACAAAACTCAACATCAATATGTAAAAGACTTTTTAACCTCTTTTGGCTTTAACATGCTCCCGTTGACTGAAAATATTGGGCATCGCGCTTCAATCTATGTTGAAGAATATACCTTAAGTTCAAGTATTCGTTCAGGTGATGCTATCGTTGCCGCAACAGCAGTGGAAAATAATATGACGCTTTCATCAAGTAATACGAAACATTTCAAAGTGATAAAAGATTTAAAATTGAAAATCTTTGAGCCTTGAAAAAGATATATCTATCATAAAACTTTCTCATGATAGGAAATCTGGATAAAGCAATTAAAATTCATTTACATTTAGATCGCGAATAGCCTCATAAAAGAAAAAAGGGGCAAAGAGATAAGGTCTTGCCAAAAACACAAATCCAGCGCATTGTTATGTGTTTAAGGAGGTTTATAATGAGAACAAAAGTTGTAAACACTTTAGGAATGAATCTGTGGATAGGATAGGTTAAGTTTATTTTAATCAAAAGTTTGCAGGAATTTATGGAAACATACACTAGGTTCTTCCATGCAGCCGGCATAACCGTCCAATTAAATTCAGAGGTTCCCATAGCAAAAAATACCTTGGAACCGAAATTTAGTTTTTTTGAGACTGACGGCCCTGGTGAAGATAATATTGTTATCCATCATTTCTTATCTGATATCCCCAAACCAGAGGTTCATAAGGCAAATGCCTTAAAAACAGTTCTGGATGACGGCACATGGAAGATATCAATCTCTGATTCTATTTGCATTTATCGATATAATTCCGAAGAATGGTCACCCATACCATATTCAGTCACAAATGTGTTTAACAAGGAGCACAGCCATGGCAAGATATATTTTTCAGGTATAAACCGAAAACAATATGGCAATTTAAGGCTGAATAGCTTGACAGGATTAGGTACTGATCAAATTTTGATGTCAAAACTTCTGGCGGACAGAAATGGATTTTTATTTCATTCAAACGGTGTATCCCTATCAGGTAAGACATTATTGTTTACCGGCAAATCAGGTGCAGGCAAAAGTACTATTTCAGGCTTGATAAAAAAAAACGGAGGGAAGATTTTTTGCGATGACAGGATCATCATGCAAAAAGACAATGCAGATTTTTTTGCTTCGGGCAGCTGGATACATCCTGGGGTCACATCAGCCTCACTTTATACAGGAAAAGTTGATGCCGTTTTTTTTATTGAGCAGGCAGACCATAATATGATAACACCAATAACAAAAATAACGAAGAAATATGAAAAAGCGATAAAGGCGCTTGTTAAAAACTTTTTTATGACAGACCAATGGAACTCAACCCTGGGCCTTGTTGATGATTTTGTCCAAAAGACACCTTTTTATTCATTGAAATTTAATTTGACAAATGAAATCTATACCCTTATTTCTCATGAGATCCAATTATTATGATGCGTTTAAGGAAATCAATTATGCATGACATAAATCTTCTGACTGTTTATAAAACAGTGGACAATGCAATTGTAAAAGAAATTGAGGATGAGCTTGTTATTATTACAATGAATGAAAATATCAGTAATATTGACAGCTCCATTTATACCATAAACGCTACGGGAAAGATTGTTTGGGGAAAACTGGATGGGCAGAACTCTTTGGCAAAAATTATTGAAATACTGGTTTGCGAGTATGATGTTTCAAAGGATAAAGTTGAAAAAGACATAAAGGAACTGATCTTAGAACTCCTTGAAAAGGGTTTGATCCTTGAAAAAAAATGATGGGGATAAAAAAAGCATTTCCACCCAAACTGCCCATACCTTATTAAAAGATTTATCCCGGGGTGGGTCTTTAATTAAATTTTCTGGGACTATCCAGGGCAACAGCATGCTTCCCTGGATCAAAGATGCTGATACAATCAAAATAGTTCCCATCACTTCAAAAATTAAAGTTGGGGATATTGTGGCCTGTTATGAGGAGTCAAATTCCAGGTTTGTGGCTCACAGGATAATTAAAACCGCCCATAATAATATCATCACCAAAGGAGATAATTGTTTCGCATCAGATCCAGATATCAAAAAAGAAGACCTTGCCGGAAAGGTTGCTGAAATTTACAGAAAATCTGTTCCGGTTACTTTTGGACTGGGCACTGAAAGACACCTGATTGCTATTTTATCCCGGATGAATATTTTACAGTTGCTGACACGTATCATTAGAAAAATGAAATTTATTTTTTCTTGACTTTTGGCATAGTTGTTGCTTTAATTCTTTTCAAAGAAAATATGGAATTTTGAAACCAAGGAGTTAACAAATGGATAATAAAATCAAAAAAGAAAATAAAAAGATCTGGATAAAACCGGAAATTAAAACCATCACCGGATTCAATGTGCATGAGAATGTTGTTGCTGTGTCTGCTCCTTGCACCCCTCCCCCTGGGGGTCCTCCTTATTCCTAAACCAGCAACCATGCTATTTTTCGGAATTGGCCTCCTTGGAATCAGTGTAATGGGAAGAAAAAAAACTAACTTAATATAAATTTTTATTATATTCTTTTAAAAGACAGGGAGTTGTAATTACTTCCTGTCTTTTTTTTTGCTTTTATGTATAATCATGTCTGATGACTCCAAACTCCTTAAATACCAAACTTAAAAATGCCTTCAGGATTGACAGGGCATTAAAGTTTGTATGGCAGGCATCTCCTTTATATTCAGTGCTTTCAGGGTTTGTTGTTGTTGTCCTGGGTGTCCTTCCCCTTGTCTCCTTATACCTTATAAAACTGATTATTGATTCTGTTACAGGGCTTGACTTCAGCCAGGAAACAAGCCTGTTTGATCAGGATTTTTCAAAGCCTCTTTTGTACATTGGAATCAGTTGCGGGATCGGACTTATAGCAGCGTTTTTTAATTTTTTAAGCGACTATATTAAAAAAGCCCAATCCCTTACTGTTACAGATTACATGTTCTCTGTTCTGCATGAAAAATCAGTCCGTGCTGATCTTGCCTTTTATGAATCTCCAGAATACATGAATACGCTTTTCAGAGCCCAGAGAGAAGGCCCTTACCGGCCGACAAGCATTGTGAATGGTCTGTTTGCCGCAGGCCAGAGCGGGGCATCTTTTGCTGCTGTGTGCTGGTTGTTATTCATGTTTAACCCAATCCTTCCCATTGTCATGATTGCAGCCTCAATCCCGGGGGTTCTGCTACGCTTGAAATATTCTGAAAAAATCTATTCCTGGCAGGAAAAAAGGACTGAAGATGAGCGCCGCTCATACTATTTTCACTGGATGCTCACAGGAGATGCCCATGCCAAGGAATTCAGACTATTCAACCTTGGAAAGCATTTTATTACCCAGTTTAAATCCATTAGAAAAATTTTAAAGGATGAAAAACTCTATTTTGAAAAAAGACGGGCCTTTGGAGACTTTATTGCCCAGTCAAGCGCTACCCTGGCTGTTTTTGGATCTTTTGTCTATATTGCCTTTAAAACTGCCCAGGGCACGATCACCCTGGGAGACATGGTCATGTATTTTCAAGGATTCCAAAAAGGACTTGGATTTTTAAAAACCTTTTTGGAAAGCGGTGCCCAGATGTATGAGGACAATTTATTTTTGTCCCAGCTTTATGATTTTTTAAAACTTGAACCCCAGGTTCTTGAGCCAAAAATTCCATGTAATGTGCCAGAAAAAATCAGAACCAACCTTGAATTTAAAAATGTGAGTTTTTTTTACCAGAATAGTGTAAAGAATGTTATTAATTGTGTAAATTTTTCCATAAAACCAGGAGAAATTGTTGCCCTTGTCGGTGAAAACGGTTCTGGTAAATCAACCATCGTAAAATTATTAGCAAGACTATATGATCCGCAAGAAGGTAGCATTTTTTTGGACGGGCAGAATATTAAAAATTTTAAAACGGATGATTTCAGAAAAAAAATCAGTGTTGTTTTCCAGGATCACATCAAATACCAGTTGTCCGCCAAAGAAAACATCTTTCTGGGCGATGTTGAACAAAAAGACAATATAACCAAAATAAAAAAAGCTGCCCGACAAACGGATGTGGATGAAAAAATATCTGGTTTCCCCTCGGGTTATGATACCCTGCTGGGAAAATGGTTTAAAAATGGTGAGGAATTAAGCATTGGACAATGGCAGATGATAGCGATTTCAAGGGCCTTTTTCAGAGATGCCCAGATTGTTATTCTGGATGAACCGTCAAGTGCCCTGGACCCTGAAACAGAAATGAATATTTTTTCCAAGCTTAAGAACTTGATGAAAGGGCGTGCCGCTTTAATCATAAGCCACAGATACTCAACTGTTAAAATGGCAGATAAAATTCTTGTTCTAGATAAAGGACATATTATAGAACAGGGTTCCCACGAGGAGCTTATAAAAGAAAATGGAAAGTATGCCAGGCTGTATAACACACAGGCAGGTGCTTATATATAGTGTTTGGACGAAAACTCACCCATCTACTGCGTTGCTGCAAAATCCTGAAATCCTCATGTACAGTAGTACACTCCGGTTTCAAGATTTTTTGCGCCTTGTATATGGGCAACTTTTCGCCCAAACACGGGGTTTTCGGT
>JAHJDU010000195.1 GCA_018812385.1 Pseudomonadota bacterium | reverse complement strand
CGCATCAAATGTTTAATACTATACGTATTAGGCCTTTGGTGCAACACAGTAGATGGAGCAAAAGACAAGCAATTTCGTTCAAGTTATAAAATTTGTGGTCCTAAAGCGTTGTGGAAGAGGTAAAATAACAAACAAATGTTGGATTTAAAATATATAAAAAACAATCTGGAAGCTGTTAAAAATGGCATGGAAAAAAGAAGGGCTAAAATAGACTTTGCCTTGCTTTTAAAGAATGATGATAAAAGAAAAACCTTGCTTTTGGAAATAGAAACACTCAGACATAAAAGAAATGTCGTTTCCGATGATATCGCAAAAATGAAAAAAGCAGGGGAGAACGCCACCTCTTTTATTGAACAAATGAGAGCCGTTTCTGAAACAATAAAAAAACTGGACAAAGAACTTTCAACGACAGAAGAAACCATACATGATTTTCTTATCTCCCTGCCAAATATTCCCCATGAAGATGTCCCTGTTGGTAAAGATGATACTGAAAACAGGCTTGAGAAAACCCATGGCAAACCAAAGAAATTTGATTTTAAAGTAAAGCCCCATTGGGAAATTGGTGAAGACTTGGGTATTCTTGATTTTACAAGGGCGGCAAAACTGGCAGGAGCTAGATTTCCCCTCTATCTTGGAAATGGTGCCAGGCTTGAAAGAGCACTCATCAATTTTATGCTGGACACCCATATTTCTCACCATGGCTATACTGAGACCTTGCCTCCCTTTATTGTGAACAAAGCCACCATGACCGGAACCGGCCAATTGCCCAAGTTTGAAGAAGATCTTTTTAAACTTGAAGGGTTGGATTACTACTTGATACCCACGTCTGAAGTCCCCATGACCAATATTTACGCCAATGAAATTATTGATGAATCAATGCTTCCCTGCAAGTTTACAGCTTATACTCCCTGTTTCAGGTCCGAAGCCGGCTCATACGGCAGGGACACCAAAGGTTTAATTCGCCAACATCAATTTAACAAGGTGGAACTGGTTAAATTGACAACACCGGAAACCTCATTTGATGAGCTTGCATCCCTGCTTTCCAATGCTGAAAAGATCCTTCAGCTTCTTGAGCTGCCCTACCGTGTTGTCACGCTTTGCACCGGAGATTTGGGTTTTTCAGCAACAAAAACCTATGATATTGAAGTCTGGATGCCGGGCCAGGATGATGGTGGTCTATACAGAGAAATCTCCTCCTGCAGTAATTGTCTGGATTTCCAGGCCAGGCGAGCGGGCATACGATTTCGAAGAAAGGATACGAAAAAACCAGAGTATGTGCATACCTTAAATGGTTCCGGACTGGCCGTAGGAAGGACATTCGCAGCCATATTAGAGAACTATCAGCAGGCTGACGGATCCATTGTTATCCCTGATGTATTGGTGTCCTACATGGGTGGCCAAAAGGTGATTCATCATGATGCTTGATTTCTTCCCAGAGGATATAAAACCTCATATCATACCAAAGGTTCGGGGGGATCTGTATTATAAATGCCTGGGATGTTCTGCTGAATATTCAATAGAAAAATTATTATATGTATGCCCTGAGTGTAATCAGGTCCTGCTCATTGAGGATCGAAATGCCAAGTTGTTACAAAAAATTCCCGGGAAGGTCTGGCAGAAAATATTTGATTTCAGAAAAATGTTGAAGATACCTGCTCTCAAGGGGATATACCGGTATCACGAATTTATTGGGCCCAGCATTCCTTTGGAATCTATAATTTATCTTGGTGAAGGTCACACCCCTGTTATTGAAGCCAGTGAAAACCTGAAAGCAAAGATTGGGCTTTCATTTTTCTATAAAAATGATGGACAAAACCCCAGCGCATCTTTTAAAGATCGTGGTATGGCAAGTGCCATATCCAGTATCAAGTATCTTATCGATAAACACCTTGTATCAGATGTCATCGCAATCTGTGCCTCCACTGGTGATACGTCTGCTGCAGCTGCTCTTTATGCATCTTATCTGGGACCTTCAATAAAATCTGCTGTTCTTTTGCCCCATAAAAAGGTAACAAGTCAACAACTTTCGCAACCCCTGGGAAGCGGTGCGCAGGTATTTGAAATTCCTGGTGTTTTTGACGATTGCATGAAAATCGTAGAGCACTTATCAACAAAATATTCGGTTGTGCTCTTAAATTCAAAAAATGCCTGGCGAATTCTTGGTCAGGAATCCTATTCCTATGAAATTGCCCAGGATTTTGACTGGGATATGAAAGACAAAGTTGTTGTTGTCCCCATTGGAAATGCCGGGAATATTTCAGCCATTATGAATGGATTTATTAAGTTTTATGAAGCCAATATCATTAATTGTCTGCCAAAAATAATTGGTGCTCAGTCAGAACATGCTGACCCTGTCTATCAATACTATCTTGAGCCTGACGAAGCCAAAAGAAAATTTGTACCTGTGGACACAAAACCAAGCGTGGCCCAGGCTGCAATGATAGGAAATCCGGTTTCAATGCCCCGGGTGATACAGATTACAAAAAAATATAATTCCCTTGCCGGCCATCGACAGGTATTCTTTGTCCGGGTAACAGAGCAGTCCATCATGGATTGCCAGCTTTTAGCCAATAGAAACGGTCATATTGCATGTACCCAGGGAGGAGAATGCCTTGCAGGGCTTGTGGAGGCATTTAAAAAAAATATTGTTACAAACAGGGAGACTGCCATACTTGATGCAACTGCACATGCCATTAAATTTTCAGAATTTCAAGACCTCTATTTTAAATCAGAAATACCTGCAGACTATAAAATTGATCCTGATTTAAACAACATCAACCAGCCCTGTCTGATACTGCCGGATGATCCCATGATAATTCCATCACAAAAAAAACGCCTGGGAGAAAAAGATTTTAAAAAATTTGTTAATGATATTTCCGATAAAATTGCTGAAAGGTTGAATTTAAAAGAGTCTTGATAATTTATGAAAAAACAAATTTTTTTTAAAATATTCATTTTCACCGTTTTATCCATCTATATTGTTGCTGTGTCCCCCTTTTTGTCCCATACTGAAGCCAAAACCAAGAGGGTTAAGACTTCTTATAAACGATATTCAATTTTTAAATATAAAAATGAGGATATCCTCTGTGAACCTTATATTGTCAAGAAAAATGACTGGCTATATAAAAT
>JAHJDU010000194.1 GCA_018812385.1 Pseudomonadota bacterium | reverse complement strand
TATGCCTAGGTGATTGTTTTGAGATTTAACCTTCAATATGGATAAATTTTTAACTTATCAGTGAGAGCTTGCTATCCAAAATATAAATATCCTTCAGTAGTGATAAAATAAGAATCACCTTTATTGGTAGTAATTCTATTATGGATTGTTTATAATTAGAGTCGTTCTTTTTGCAACCCTTCCTCCTGGAGAAGAAATTTCAGTTTCAATATTGCCAGTTTGAGTGGGTTCTAAAATGACTTTAATTTTCATTCCATTAACAGCATGGTCGTCACATAAAAAAGCTTCTGTATTTGGAGCCCAAATTGCGCTAGTATCCGGTCGACGTAATCGCGCACTGAAATTATGTTCGGCACTATTATTACATCCTGTAATAATACATCTCATGGATATCTCCCAAATTATTAATAGAAAGAAACAATAAACTCTATTTTCTTTCATTTGCAATGATAAAATTAATTGAATATCAATCAAGGGCTATCAAAAATAATTGAGTTCAGCAACATAAAAAAATGTAGTTAGATTTGGTGTGTGGATTGGTGTGAGAAAAAATTCCAAAATGTGACAAAATAAGAGCTTTTTTGTTTTGGTTCTATGTCGCTTCTATAAATCTATCAAGTCCAAGGCAGGGTTTGCAAAATTGCCGAATCCAGATTAGAATCAATAAAGATGATAACCAAGATATTAAACTTGAATTTTTAAAAGGAGAGGATCATGACAGATAAAACTGACCAGTTAATTAAAAATATTCCTTTTTCTACACCAGTGGATATTGCTGGCCTTGTTGATTATGAAGAGGGAAGAGTTGTCAGCAGGACCCTTTCGAGCAAACCCTACGTTAATATTACACTTTTTGCCTTTGATAAGGATGAGGAAATCAGCGCTCATACCTCCCCCGGTGATGCAATGGTTCAGGTTTTGGATGGTGAGGCCCTTATCAATATCGATGGCAAAAAAATTAAAGCAACAACAGGACAGGTAGTGGTCATGCCGGCAAATGTACCCCATTCTGTCAGTGCCAGTTCTCAATTTAAAATGCTTTTAACCATTGTAAAACAGGCTGTCGGCATTGGCGGCCTTTAAAATAGTTTTTTTATGAAAATACGCCGAATTGAAGATAAATGTACAAAATGCATGTTATGCGTAAAAGACTGCGTTTCTGTAGTGTGGAAAGACATAAACGGTATCCCTGAAATAGTTGCCCCTGATGATTGCAATAGTTGTAGCCATTGCCTTGCAGTATGCCCTCATGGGGCTATCGAGCACGACGGTCTTGATCAGGCGCAAATACAAAAAATAGACCCTGATTTTATTGATTCAGAAGTTTATGAAACCATAGCAAGGGGGCGAAGAAGTGTAAGGCAATATAAAGACAAAAATATTCCAAATGAATTAATTGAAAAAGTAATCAGTCTTGTAAACCATTCACCAACTGCAAGCAATTCTCAAAATGTTGGGTACCTGGTTATTTCCGATAAAAAAATCTTAAGAAACATTTCAAATGCCATTTTTGGTTTTGCCAGAAAAATTTTTTATCTTACAAAAAAATTTCCCGGTAACCTGATATATAAAATAATAAAAATTTTCCCGGCATCAGATATCATCACAAGATATTTAGAGCCAATGCAGTATTATATCGATGAAACTAAAAAAGGCCGCGACTTTATCCTTCATAATGCACCTGTTTTAATTCTTGTCCATGCCCCGAAAAATGGTAACTTTTCTAACGAAAACTGCAATATTTCAGCAGGCAATATAATGAATTATGCATATTCATTAGGACTTGGAACCTGTTATATCGGGTTTTTAAATTTGTCGTTAAAGTATAGTAAAAAACTTAGGAATCTTGTTAAACTGCCTGGAGGTCGTATGATTTATGCATGCATTATTATTGGATATCCGGCATATAAACACGCTAACACAGCTTCAAGAAAAAAACCTGTAATGAAGTGGGTTTGATGATCCTATCAAGATTTCAATCTTTATTGCAGTAGATTTGATTGTCAGAAAAAGTGTTCATGTTTCCTCAACTTTATAGGAAAATCCAGTTAAGCAGTCGGTCTGATACCATTATCAAAAATGCTGCTAAAATTGTGGTGGCGAAACTATCAATTTTAAAATTTTCTATCATTTTATCAGTGATCCATAAAAGAAAGGCATTGATAATAAATATAAATAGTCCAAAGGTAATAAGAATTACCGGGAATGCAAAAAAGAACAGGATTTTTCCAAGAAAAAAATTAATCAGAGTGTAAACAAAGGCAACAATAACGGCTGTTCCGAAATTTTTTATATGTATCCCGGGTAGCATTTTTGCCACAATAAAAATTGCCAGACTTTTAAGTAAAAGGCTTAGAATAAGTGTCATTAGAATTCCATTTTATTTAATTTATATCAATTCATTTCTTATAAAATGAAATACTATAGCTTAATTTTTCTACTTGGACAAATTATAATTAAATACCCAGTGCATATGGAATATTGATTTTACGATTTTCCTTTTTTGGCCTTATCGCCTTGAGATCGGGTTTTTGATAACACCCAGGATAGATCCCGACGTGGGCATCTGAATGGGACGGGTTAAAAAGTTTTCCCAGTAAAATGCTTGCACCTAAAAACAAGATCAGCCCGATTCCATTCAGCCAGGGCATATAGGGACTGTCACTGCCGGCAATAAGCAAACCTGCAACCCAGGCTATTCCTGTGATCCCGATAAAACATTTTTCATATATTGTTTTTTGATGCTGTTGCATTTTTAAGCCCCTTATTTTATATATTTCATCATTTGTTGAAAAAACTAAACACGCAGGTCAAAAAAATAGGTCAAAAAAAACTACCTGTATTCCCGGCAGCTCCAGATGACCTTGCCCACAATTCTTACCCTGTCCGCCTCTTCTCTTTTAAGATAGATGGGTTCATAATCCTTGTTATCACTGCAAAGAACCAGTTTGTTTGGATGTTTTTCCACTCGTTTTACTAAAATTGTATCTTCCACGCCCACTGCGTATATTGCACCGGCAAGTATATTTTTTTGAGATTGATCAATCAATACTGTATCCCCTTCTTTAATTGCCGGTTCCATACTCTGACCGAAAACTTCCATGGCAACCATATCCCTGGCAGAGCCCTTGCTGGCCAGCCACTTTGTTTGAAAAGAAAGATAATCTGTTATATTTTCATCACACTCAAAGGACCCCGTGCCTGCAGACAGTCTTGCCGCCACTTTTGGAATATATTTAAATTCAACATCCTGGT
>JAHJDU010000193.1 GCA_018812385.1 Pseudomonadota bacterium | reverse complement strand
TGACAAGAATATTTTAAATATTGCAACCCCCAGAGGATAAAAAAGAAAAATGAGAGCCTGTTATAGAATTTTGTCTAACGTTCATTTATTAAAAATCCTAAAAATCTGCGTCATCTGCGTCCCATTTTCCAATATTTTACCCCCAAACAAGACAACAAAGCAAGCCTGACCCCCATCCTGAAAATCCTGAAAATCTGCGTCCTATTTACTCCGTGCGCCGCGGATCGCGATGTTTACAAAGGATTTCCAGAAATAAACACACTGAGTTCGGAAAGGGCGTTTCAGGAAAGCTTTTATATATCGCCGCTCAGAATCACATATCTCCTCAAACGTCCCCGGCAGATCCGCATAAAAAGGCGGCACAAGCCCGGGCTTGACCTTTTTCCTCAATTCCCGAAGTTCCGCGTCATACAAAGCCAGATAATGAAAACTCAAAGGCCTCACCCCCACAATACTCAAATCCCCTTTTATCCAGTTATACAGCATGGGCAGCTCATCCAGCCAGAATTTGCGCATAAACCTGCCCCAGGTGGTCACCCGGAAATCATCCTCAATTTTCCCGCCTTTCTGCAGCCCCGCAAGATCATAGACATATTCCTGGAGATACTCGGAATATGGATGCATGGTCCGAAACTTATACGTATTAACCATTTCTCCCCCCCAACCTGCGCGTTTCAGCTGCACCAGGGGTCCATAGGTGGGACTTGTGTCCAAAGAAGACGTTTTCACCTTTCTTGCAATCACATACAATCTTTGATCAATCTCTCGTTCCGCCACAATCTTAAACCCGCAGAAACTCAGACGACCCAGTAACTCAGCCCTGGAAACAACCCTGCCCTTTCCCCCCGTTATGGCAAAATAAACCTTCTGCAACCCCGGCAACTTGGGCATTACCCGGTTAAAACAAAAATCAACCGTATAAATCAAACCGGCAATATACCGGGGAAATTTTTCATATATCCATTTATAATGAGTCTCGATGGTATGGGCATTACCAACAAAATAACCGCCCGGCAAAAGCATCCCGTGCATCCAGAGAAAATAGGCATTCATCCGCCTGATATCATTTAGCTTCACATAATTAAAAAAAAGACGGGTCGGCACCCTTTCGGAAACCAGACCAAACATTTCACAGGACCTTTCAAAGGCTGTCTCCATTCTCAGCATATCGTTAAGAACCATATGCTGAACCATGAACTCAAACAATTCCGGATTATTTGATGCAAACCGCGTTTTTAATGTTTCCCGGGCAGGCTCCATGAGTTTTTGCCGGATGATATCAACATCAAAATTCAACGGGATATCCTCCTGCTTCAGACGATTGCCGGCCCTGGCATCAGCCTCTGTATCCTGCTCTGGTTTTTCCCCCTGGCTGATTATATAGTAAAAACTGATCATGACAAATTCCAGGGCCATTAAAATCAAAATAGAACCCAAAGCCTGGAACCGCGAAAAATAAAAAAGGCGCAGCCCGAAAATAAGAACCGTCATGGTTGCCAGCATAAGGCCCCCGGCCTTGATCCACTGCCAGATGAAAAAATAAACATTTTTAAATCTGCCCATTGAAAACTTCCTGGTAATTGCCGAAAACACAAACCACAGCCCCAGCATAATCACAAACAGTTCAGAATAACCCGGCAGCAGCGCCAGCTGACCCCTTTTTAAATAATTCACCATAAAAAAAGCAGCTACAACCAGGATAAGATCCATTAATACCAGGGCCCAGGAAATATTGTTTTCCAGCCTGATTGACGCTAAGATATTTTTAAGACTGACCCTGTCCGTGGCCCTGGAATTAAAGATTTTATTGTACGTGCACCAGACCAGGCAGTCCAGAACCAGTACCACAAAACAGGTAGAAAAAACATGAAGCCTTGAATAAGATGCAAACCCGAAAACAACCACTAAAAATGTAATTGAATAGGTTAAATAAAAAAATGATCTTAAAAAAGTTAAGAGACACGTGCCATATGCAATATAAGAAGCGGGTTTGAATTTTTTGCTCATAAAGGATGTGACAAGCCAGCACAGGTAAAACATGAAAAGAAGTCTTGCGTATGACCCCGTCAGTTCCAGATTCCCCCTTTTAAAAAAATAACAGATAAAAAAGGCAAGATTCAACAGGAGAAAATCTATGCAAAAGATCCTGCCAAAAGATATAAACCCTTTGTTATCAAAAGATCTTCTCTCCTGCCCTGAATACTCAACTAAATTTTCTTTAATGGTTTCTATATCGTACCTTTTTATTTGATCAAATAAAATTTTTATTGCCACCACAACCACACCAGCCACGGTAATTCCGTAATTCCGGGGCCACCTTACTTATCTTTCTTTTTGGGTCCAGGTTTTTGAGGTTTGAGTTTTCGGTATAGAGGATGAAACCTTGACTTTCTACACCTAAAACTTTGAAACACCATTGACTTTCTGAATCAAAATGTTAAACTTGACAAGTTTTCATTATAAATAGTTTGTTGCATAAAGGATTTTTTTTATGAAACGATGGGTAGAAAAACAGGTTCTTTCCTGGAAAAACTCGTTACGGCGCAAGCCATTGATCGTTCGTGGAGCACGACAGGTTGGAAAAACATGGCTGGTTGAAAATGTACTGGCCGGACAATTTGAAATTT
>JAHJDU010000020.1 GCA_018812385.1 Pseudomonadota bacterium | reverse complement strand
TTTGGTATACTCATAATGTGCTTATCTTTATATTACCTGCCCGACTACTTTCTCGATGTATAGGCAAGTTGCGAACTAGGCAACGTTTCGACTATACAGAAAATTTTCTTGATAAAAAGTTAGATACGTACTTGAGGTCATATCTTTCAATAAAACATGACAAAAAAAAACGAACTAAGAAAAAATAACATTAAGTAACTAATTCAGATTCAATAATATGAAACAAAATAGATGAAGGCGAGCTTTATTGGCTAAAGGGTTTATTGTTTTAGCGCCCAAAAATCCTGAGCACTATCCTCTGTTAGTCCTCTTTTTTTTTTTTCAAAAACAATCAACCACAATATATTGTACCTTGTGTTTTTTCATTCCAAGGTGCAACATTAAATTTAATTGAGATAAAGAGATTCATATATAAAATTTTTAATGCATGGCTGGTACCAATATTTTTTTTAGAAACAATCTGGCTGACTCAGGTTTCAAACTAATCATTTAAAAACTTTGCATCCAGCTTCTTTAGCATGTTTCCTGGATTTTTTTTGTCAGAATTTCATTTTTAGGTTGCCAATACATTCTATGGTGCTACACTGATATTTTTTTATTCGGGGAAATATATGAATCAACAAGTTTTCGGCGTCCTGTTTGCAGTTGCGGCTTTTACAGCCTGGGGATTTTTGCCGGCCTATTGGAAACAGATGCAGGAGGTCATTCCCCTTGAAATCCTTTGCCATAGAATTGTCTGGTCCTGTATTTTCCTTACCATAATTATTTCTTTCCAGAAAAGGTGGGGAGAAGTGGGAGATATTGTTAAAACACCGGCAAAATTAAAGGGCCTTATTCTAAGCGGATTTTTGATCGGATTTAACTGGTTTGTCTATATCTGGGCAGTCAACTCGGGCCGGGTGGTGGAAACCAGTCTCGGGTATTATATCAATCCAATGTTTAATGTATTGATAGGCTATTTTCTGCTGGGTGAAACTTTTGGCCGGCTGCAACGTATTGCAGTGCTTTTTGCCATGACCGGTGTTATTTATTCTCTTATTGCCTATGGTGCCCTGCCCCTGTTTGCACTGGCCCTGGCTATCAGCTTTGCCTTATACGGCTATGCCCGGAAAAAAATACAGGCTGCCCCCATACCTGGCCTGTTAGTTGAGACCATGGTTTTGTTTGTCCCGGCGCTTGGTTATATCCTGTATAGAATAATTTGGGTTGGCAGCTACTTTATCAATGATTTAATATTGACCCTTTGGATGATCGGTGCAGGTGTGGTAACCAGCCTTCCCTTACTCTGGTTTGCAGCCACAGCAAAAAAGCTTAAACTGTCCACCATTGGCATCCTGCAATATCTGGCCCCTTCCATTGCGTTTATACTTGGTGTATTTATCTATAAGGAAGACTTTACCCGCCACAATTTGATCACCTTTGGATTCATCTGGATGGGCGTGGTTTTGTATACCTGGGGATCTTTGATGCAAAATCGACGATAGTTTGCATTGTCCGCCGCCAGACATGGATATTAATTTTTAATTTTTTTTCATATTTCTTGACAGAAAACAATGATTTATCCTAATCTCTATATACTAGAATCTCGATTGCAAGTGCATTTCTCTTATTTGTAACTCTTTTCCCATTGTCATGTAATTTCCAAAACCAGTAGATTATAATAATTAATATTTGTCTGTAAAGAGTGTTAATTTTGTCCAGGCTTCAATGTGAGGTGCAATGCAATATTTTATTAAATCACAGACCCTGAAGAAATATTTTTTTATTCTTCTTTTGGCCGGGTGTCTTCTACCGAACAATTTGTCCGGGATGGAAGCATCTTTTTCAAAGGAAGAAACCGTCTTAATCTCAAATATTATAGGAGTAACCGCCATCACCACATGGGGAGTTTTAAACTGGGATTATTTCAAAAATAAACCTGTAAAAAAAGACGAGGGCTGGTTTTCCAACAATACCAAAGATGGCGGCCATGACAAGCTTGGGCATTTTTATTTTTCATATGCCCTTTCCAATGCTCTGGCTGCTTTTTATGAAAATAGAGGATATACGGCCAGACAAGGTGCTCTTTTCGGATCTTTGTCATCTTTTGGAATGACAACCTGGATGGAACTTGGAGATTCTTTCAGCAACTATGGTTTTTCCTATGAAGATTTTATAATGAATTTAATTGGCAGCATGACAGGATATTTTTTTTATTCCTATCCTGATATAGCAGAAAAAATTGATATCAGGTTTGAATACCGGCCAGACTTTAATAAGACAGATTTTTTTACGGATTATGAAAACCAGAAATTTCTTTTAGCCTTAAAATTTGATGGATTTGAATTTGCACAAAATAATTATTTCAAATATTTAGAGCTGCATCTAGGTTATGATATAAAAGGATTCCCTGATCAAAAAAACAGGGAGCGAAATATTTATATTGGAATTGGAATAAATGTTTCCAGGTTGTTTAAACAAGCCTCAATGCCCAAAATGTCAAAAGCCTTTAATTATATTCAACTACCCTATACCTATATCCAGATAGATAAAAACCTGAATAACTAACTATCCAATATCTTGGATATCATCTCGGATCGCTCTTGTTCTGAGATGTACAGTTTTATCCTTACGTCGAAAATTTTAGCCTCACGTTCTTTTTTCCTGGAAGCAGCTTGTTTTGCCTTGGAAATAAGATCATTTAAATCACACGGTTTCATCAGGTAATCAAAGGCGCCAGACTTCAAGGTTTTAATAACAGAAGGAATTGTAGCGTGGCCCGTGAGCATGATGACTTCTATGAGAGGATGCTTTTTCTTGAGTTTTTCAAGGGTTTGGATACCGTCAAGACCAGGCATTTTTACATCCAGGACAACGACGTCAATGGTATCATTCTTTTCAAGTATATTCAGCGCCGCTACACCGGTAAAGGCACAGTCGACTATAAAGCCCCGTTGACGCAACCGTCGAGCAATAGCTTCAATAAACGGCTTTTCATCATCTACAAGAAGAAAATTGATTGAGGTCATATGATTCTCCTATTGTTGAATAAAAAAAGT
>JAHJDU010000192.1 GCA_018812385.1 Pseudomonadota bacterium | reverse complement strand
AGTCTCAGCTTCCTGAAGTTTGACCAGGGCTTCTATATCCGGTTTAGCGGGAATATCATCATTCATAATATTTTATCCTTAAACTATAATAAATGGATCTTTTTCTTTTTTAAACTTTTCTATCTTTATATTCAGTCCGGCTTTCTGAATCGCCTGACCTAATTTATCAAACAGCAGATCAACAGACATATGTTCAGAACCAAAATGACCCACATCAATCAGACCCTTTGAATATTCTTCAACACGTCTTGCTTCATGATATTTAATATCCCCGGTGATATATACATCTGCCTCTGATCTTAAAAATTCATCAAGTAGAGAACCGCCGCTGCCAGTACAGACGGCAACGCAACTCACAGGCAAATCCAAATCTCCTGTTACTCGAAGATGGCTCAAAGCAAGCTTTTCTTTTATTTGATGAACCACCTGTTTAAGTGGCGCTTGGGATTTAAGGTATCCGATTCTGCCAATGCCGATCATTTCATCTAATGGCATTGATGAAGAATTCTCCATAAAAAAAACTTTTGTTTTTCCCAGGCCAATCTTTGTTGCAAAATAATCATTTAAACCATCATTGGCCTTGTCAAGATTTGTATGAGCAGAGAGGATACTGATACCATATTTTGCAGCAATTTCAATGGCACTGCCAGGCATTTTATTAAAATCAATGGATTTTTCCGGCTGGATCATTAAGGGATGGTGGGTGAGCACAAGATCACAATGGGCTTTTTTTGCAGCCGTCATCAAGGGCATGGAAACATCAAGGGCGATCATCACTTTTTTTACTTCCCAGTTCAAATTGCCGACCTGAAGCCCTGAATTATCCCAGTCTTCAGCAATATCAAAAGGGGCAATAATATTAAGCAATTCCAGTATATCTTTTGTTTTCACCATGATAAACCCGGCTGCAAATAAAAAAAGCGTGGTATTTTACCACGCTTTTGATTTTGTATATCCAATCGATATTCTTCAGGCACATTCATATATAAATTGAATATCCTTTTTGGTTTTCACTTCCACTCATCAAACATGCCCTTACTATTTAATGGTGGGCCCACCTGGGTTCGAACCAGGGACCGACCGGTTATGAGCCGGTGGCTCTACCAAACTGAGCTATGGGCCCTTTTATTCACATAAACTTGCAATATATATATAAAAACAGTTTTTGTGTCAAGATTTAATTCTCAACCAATTTAATTTTCAATAAAGGTCTTGAGTTTTTTACTTCTTGTCGGATGTCGCAGCTTTCTTAATGCTTTTGCTTCAATCTGACGAATACGCTCCCTTGTCACTGTAAAATCCTTGCCCACTTCTTCCAGGGTGTGGTCTGATTTTTCACCAATGCCAAACCTCATACGAAGGACTTTTTCCTCCCGTGGTGTCAAAGTGGCCAGGATCTTCCTGGTTTGTTCTGCCAGGCTGAAATCAATGGCTGCATCCGAGGGAATGGCAAACTTTTTATCTTCAATAAAATCACCCAAATGGCTGTCTTCTTCCTCTCCAATAGGGGTCTCAAGAGAAATAGGTTCTTTTGCAATCTTTAAAACCCGTCGAACTTTTTCAATGGGGATTTCCATCTTTTCTGCGATTTCTTCCGGAGAGGGCTCCTTGCCCATTTCCTGCACAAGGTATCGGGATGTTCGAATCAGCTTGTTTATGGTTTCAATCATATGGACGGGGATCCTTATGGTTCTGGCCTGGTCTGCGATGGCTCTTGTGATGGCCTGCCTGATCCACCATGTGGCATATGTGGAAAATTTATATCCTCTTCTGTATTCAAATTTATCCACTGCCTTCATCAAACCGATGTTACCTTCCTGAATCAAGTCAAGAAATTGTAATCCTCTGTTTGTATATTTTTTTGCAATACTGACCACCAGTCTTAAATTTGCCCTTACCAATTCTCTTTTTGCAAAGTCAGCATCCCTGCGTCCTTTATCGATAGTATCGGTAATCTGTCTTAAAAAGGTTGAATCTCCTTTTATGTGATCTTTTCGTAAAGAAACCTGGTTTAAAAGGGAACAGATATCCTGGTATAATATTTTGGCCCGCTCCATGTTAATATCAGACCTGTCAGATGCCCACTTTGCAAAGGTCTTTTCATCGGAAACTTGATCAAGCATTGTTTTGGGTTTGACTTTAAAGGTT
>JAHJDU010000191.1 GCA_018812385.1 Pseudomonadota bacterium | reverse complement strand
CAAAAGCTGGCGGGCCTTTGAAATACTAAACTTAGGGAAATATGAACGTCAGCATTATATCGGTATCAATCCCGATCTGCGGGAAGAAGAAAAGCAAAAACAATTACAAGCCAAGGAAAAAGCATTTTTAGACCTGATTCTGCATGCCTACAATGCCGAAGGGGTAAACCAGTTTAACTGCTTTCAGGGTAAAAAAGCGGGACGTCTTGTGGCAGTGGGTCCTGTGAACCTGCCGTGACCCGGTTGTTTGTGGAAGAAATTATTCTGGAATGCCGGCAAAAGCATATTACCAGAGTCGATATTCTCGGTTTTGAATTTGAGATGGGGCTTTTTCCCAATATTCAGGAAGAGGCAAAAAGCAAGGGCATTGACCTTGCCATGAAATATATCCCCCGCGAGGTCTTTGACAAACGGGCAATTGAGAAGAATCAGGTGGTGTTTCATGATGTGTCGTTTATTGAAGTAAAACCCCTTTTTGGCAAGGGTAAAAATAAACACAGTATCGCCATTGAGCTGACTGATTTTTCAGTATTTTATTCCCAGGATGCAATGGATGCCGATGTGAATCTGGCAAAGAAAAAATCCAAGGTTATTGTAGATAAGGGACAGGTGGTTAAAATCAGTAAAGACAATGACGGCATTGTCAGCCGCGAGGTGTTGACTCGAAAATGGACAGACTGGATCGATTACTGGTCTGTGGATTTTGATTTTGAATCCAAACGGGAAATTCTGCGGATAAAAAATTCGGAAAGCGGAGAATTTGAGGAAGTCTGGACTGGGGATTATGTGTTTGAGAATGAATGGCAATCCTTCCGCACCAAAAAAGACCGGTCTCTGGAGCTGAAAAGTGCTTTTGTGGAGCGTGTTCCCGGACGGTGCAAGGTTGCCGTGAAAGTGGTTGATATTTTTGGCAACGATACCATGAAAATTATTGAGGTGACGGTGTGATAAGAACACAAAGTAAAGAGGAGCTTAACTCCATCGAATTCGATGGGATTAAAGTCACACATCAGGAGGGCAGATAATGGCAAAAATCAATGTGCTGAACAAGGAAATCACCCTCTACACCAGAGACGATCAAGATTATATCTGCATTACGGATATTGCAAAATATAAAAATGCAGAAACAACAGGACTCATTATTTCCCATTGGCTCAGCACCCGGTTTACCGTTGAATTCATGGGGTTTTGGGAAAAAATTCATAATCCTGATTTTAATGTTACTGAATTCAGTAACATTAAAAATCAAAGTGGTTCAAACGGCTTTGTGCTTACTGTAAAACAATGGGTTCAAAAAACACATGCCATGGGTATTATTTCAAAACCAGGCAGATATGGCGGGACTTACGCCCATAAGGATATAGCTTTTGAGTTTGCTTCCTGGATTTCAGTGGAATTCAAGCTCTATTTGATTAAAGAGTTCCAGCGACTTAAAGAGAGCGAACAAAAACAACTTGGCTGGGATATCAAACGCAATCTGGTAAAAATAAACTATCGCATTCACACCGATGCCATTAGAAATAATCTGATACCTCCTGAATTGTCAAAGAGCCAGATTAATTTTGTGTATGCCTCAGAAGCGGATGTGTTGAATGTCGCTCTGTTTGGCAAAACGGCAAAACAATGGCGGGATGAAAATCCTAACCAGAAAGGAAATATTCGTGATTATGCCAATATCTCTCAACTGGTATGTCTTTCTAATCTGGAAAACATCAATGCCCTTTTTATCAATGAAGGAGTGACGCAAAAAGAGCGGCTGAAAAAATTAAATACTATTGCCATCCATCAGATGAAAATTCTTATTGCCGATCATAGTATAAAAAAAATAGGAGACCGTAAATAATGGCATTACACCCTGATTTTCCGGATTCCCCTCATGATATCCTTGAGCCTGATGTGCGATGGTTTCCGGCTGATGAAGCCTTGCGCGAATCTTCTTATGAAAAATTATTACCGCCTTTGGTGCATGAATTGCGCAAAAAAGTCAAAGCGTGGAGGGAAAATGGCTATGAAGGGGCGACGGTTACCAGTATCAATCTTTTGAACTGGTGGTTTGATCGTGAGCATTTAATGCCCAAATCCGATGGGTCCATGGCAACGTTTCAGTATTATTTTGCCCAGCGTGAAGCTGTTGAGACGGTGGTTTACCTTTATGATGTGGTCAAGGTAAAAGATAAATATGATCTGATCCGCTTTGATTCATCCGGGGCGGTTTCGGCAAATATGTTTGATGAGTCGTGGCGGCGGTTTGTAATCAAAATGGCCACAGGTACCGGTAAAACCAAGGTGATGAGTCTGATTCTGGCATGGTGCTATTTTCATAAATTATATGAAGAGGATTCTGAACTGGCACGAAATTTTCTGCTGATTACCCCGAATATTATTGTTCTGGATCGTATACGTGCTGACTTTGACGGGCTGCGTATTTTCTTTGAAGATCCTGTGTTGCCGGATAACGGGTTTGAAGGATACAACTGGCGTGATGATTTTCAACTGACGCTACATATTCAGGATGAGGTCAATATTACCCGCAAAACCGGCAATATCTTTTTAACCAATATCCACCGGGTTTATTCGGGCAACGATGTGGAACCATCCGCAGAGGATGAAGACACAATGGATTATTTTTTAGGCAAACGACCTGTAGGAAAAACCACCGATTCCAAAATAGATCTGGGGAATATTGTCCGGGATATTGATGAACTGGTTGTGCTCAATGATGAGGCACACCATATTCATGACAATCGTTTGGCATGGTTTAAGTCGATACAGGATATCCATCATCGTTTGCAGCATAAAGACGGTTTTCTTGCGCTGCAAGTGGATGTAACCGCAACTCCCAAGCATAATAATGGTGCTATTTTTGTGCAGACGATATCGGATTATCCTTTGGTGGAGGCGATTTCACAAAATGTTGTGAAGCATCCCGTGCTGCCTGATTCTGCCAGCCGTGCCAAATTATCTGAACGGCAAAGCTCCCGTTATACGGAAAAATATGCCGATTATCTGAATCTGGGTGTTGAGGAGTGGCGTAAAGCGTATAAGGAACATGAAAAACTGGAAAAAAAGGCTATCCTGTTTGTAATGACGGATGACACGAAAAATTGTGATGATGTTGCTGGATATATGGAAGCAACCTACCCTGAGTTGAAAGATGCAGTATTAGTGATTCATACTAAAAATAATGGTGAGATTGCCGAGGCAAAAACCGGCAAAAAAAAAGAGGAGCTTGAAGTATTACGCAAACAGTCCAATGAGATTGATAGCTGGGAGAGTCCTTACAAAGCCATTGTTTCTGTGTTGATGTTAAAAGAAGGTTGGGATGTTAAAAATGTCACTACGATTGTGGGCTTGCGTGCTTATTCAGCCCAAAGTAATATTTTGCCGGAACAAACGCTGGGAAGGGGCTTGCGTAAAATGTATCCCGGCAATGAGGTGGAAGAATATGTCAGCGTGGTAGGCACTGATGCTTTTATGGATTTTGTTGAGTCCATTCAATCTGAGGGTGTGGAACTTGAACGTAAAGCAATGGGCGAAGGTACAAAGCCCAAAACCCCGATTATTGTTGAAGTAGATAATGAGAACACCTTCAAGGATCTTGACTATCTTGAAATTGAAATCCCTATTCTGACAGCCAGAATTTATCGGGAATACAAAAACCTGGCAGAATTGGATGCCGGGTGTTTTGATCATAAAAAGGTCGTATACAAAACCTTTAGTGAAGAAGAAAAACGGGAGATTGTATTCAAGGATATTACAACGGGTGATATTAACCACACAACCTTACTGGATGCGAGCCTTGTTACTGATTACCGGTCAGTAATTGGTTATTTTTCTCAAGTTATCATGAAGGACTTACGCCTGGTCAGTGGCTACGATGTGTTGTACGGAAAGGTGAAATATTTTATTCAGAATGATTTGTTTGAAAACAGGGTTGATCTGGATAGTTTGAACACCCTGCGTAATTTGTCGGAGCTTGAGGCAAGTAAAACACTGGTAGAAACTTTTAAAAAGCAGATCAATGCTTTAACAATTCAGGATAAAGGTGATGCAAAAATAAAAGACTTCATTAAATTAAGGAAAACCCGTCCCTTTGTGGTTAAGGAACAAGGTTACATCGTTCCAAAGAAAAGTATTTTCAACAAAATCATTGGGGACAGTCTTCTGGAACTGAAGTTTGCCGCTTTTCTTGAGGAGTGTGAAGATATTGTTTCCTATGTAAAGAACTATATGGCCGTACATTTTCAAATTGATTATGTTAATGCAGATGGCAATATTTCAAATTATTATCCTGATTTTATAGTCAAGCAGTCTCCAGGTTTAGTCATTATTGTTGAAACCAAAGGGCTCGAAGACCTTGATGTGCCACTCAAGATGAAGCGGTTGCATGAGTGGTGCGTTGACATTAACAAAGCGCAATCTGATATCCATTATGATTATGTATTTGTTGATGAGGAAAGTTTTAATAAATACAACCCAAAGAACTTTGAGGAACTGATATCTGGATTCCAGGATTATAAATATTAAGAATATTTGCAAGGCGGAATATAACATCACATGCACGCTGACACCAAATATCCCTGTATACAGAGGCAATACTTAATTCCAACAAAAACATGCTGACGGGCAAGCCGCAGATGTTTGCATTATGCCCATTAATACTAAAATATTATAGAAGGAGATTTAATGTTTAACAAAAGAGTTTTTGGAGACATGAGAAGGGCTGGGATGGGTATTGGTGTCTCTAAATCGAAATTATCAACTGCAATGCAAAGTATACTAGAACAACTCCCTGTCGGTACAACAAACTTAAAAGATAACGTTGTACACAATCTAGGACTTATTGGTCAAATGTCTTCCAGCCGAGACATTAACGAAGCCTGGAACACAGCCAAAAAGAAAACGGCAAAGGAAAATCCTGGAAAATTTATACTCAACTCAAGAGGAGTCATAAATTGGAATGATGGAACTATTAAAGTACTTGACACCAAAATTTCAAAAGCGAATTTTGAAAAATTGAATGAACTTGCAGAAAACGAAAATTGTACTGTTAATAAAATGGTAAGCAACCTTATTCGAACATACCAAAAACAAAAAGCATAACAATTGCATTAACACAAACTAATATAAATGCCGCATGCAATTAAACAAAAAGGAAAGCGGCTAAAGAATATCCGGAAAAATTTGCAGCCGCGTCGGGTTGAGTGCATGTTTCTGCGTGATTACTCTATTTTTCCTAATTCCCTCAAGACAGCTTCGGGTGTAAAGGGCCATTTTCGCATCCAGATACCGATGGCATCATGTATTGCGTTGGCGATAACCGGAGCCGCACCATTTGTTGCAATCTCTGATATGGATTTTGCACCGTATGGGCCGTAAGGATCATCCGTATAAATCAGTTTGACCTGAAAATCCTCGGGCACATCTCCTATAATGGGAACTCCATAACTTCTTAAGTCTGTATTAATGGCACGGCCGTTGCTGTCATAAACCAGTCCCTCATAAAGAGTGTGACCGATGGATTTTAATACACCTCCAAATATCTGACCCTGGGCAAGCTCAGGATTTATGGGCATACCGGCATCCTGCAAAGCATAATATTTTTGAACCTTGATAGCGCCGGTTCTTTTATTTACAGCAATCTGGGCAAAGTGAGCACCGTATGGGAAGGCAGCCTTATCCGTGGTAAAATGTCCCAGACCAATGAGCTGGCCCTGGCCTTCTCCAGCCTGGGTGTGCCATGCAAGTTCTGCATAAGTCAGTTCGTCTTTCTTCCCCACGACCTTACCCGGGTATTGGATCTTAAGATCTTCCAATGGTTCATCCAGGATTTTTGAAGCAGCTTTTAATATTTTTTCCTTCATGTCCCGGGCCGCCAGAAGGGCTGCACTTCCGGAAAAATAAGTACCACTGGAGGCATAGGCTCCTGTATCAAATGGTGTATTGTCTGTATCCCCTGAAAGAATGGACACATTATCCATTTCCGTCTGAAGGGTCTCAGATGCCATTTTAACGCATACAGTATCAAGGCCTGTTCCCAAGTCGGCTCCTCCTGAAAAGAGCATAAAGGTTCCATCGCCCAGCATCTTTATCACGGCATTGGACTGATCAAGCCCGGGAAGACCTGAACCCTGCTGGATGATGACAACTCCTTTACCAATCTCGACATCCGGATCATTGGAAACCTCTTTTTTGCCCCACTGGATCATCTTTGCCCCCTGTTTCAGGGCAGGCCCCAGACCGCAGCTTTCTGCAGGGACAGCAGTGCCTTCACGTCCTTCACCCAGACATTTTAATATTTCAAGCATGGAGCCTTCGTGGACACGGTTGAGCTCCAGAAAATCCAGGGGGTCCATACCCAGCTTTTCTGCAAGTTCTGCTGCTGCCATCTGCAGGGCGTATGATCCTTTTGGCGCCCCATAACCCTGGTAGGCACCTGTGGGAGATGCGTTTGAATAATATACAGCCACATCAAAACCAAAGTTGTCGCACAAAAAAAGCGGCATAGACTTGGAGCATGCATTCATGGGAACTGTAAGGGCGAGGGCGCCGTAGGGGCCTGCATTTGCCTTTACATCCATGTAGACGGCTGTCAGTTTCCCATCCTTTTTTGCACCCAGCTTTACCCTTATTTTCATGGGCTTTCGGGTACTGCAGGATTCAAATTCCTCTTTGCGTGAGTACTGATGAAAGATGCTTCTTCCGGTTGAATGTGTGGCAAAGGCGCAGACCTCTTCCAGAAGGATATCCTGTTTTGATCCATAGCCGCCGCCCACTCTTTCTTTAATCACCCGGATCTTGTTTTCACTGATTCCAAGTATTGAGGCAGTAATTCTTCTTACATGGAAGGGTACCTGGGTGGAACAATGCATAATCAGCCTGTCCCCGTCCATTTTTGTATAGACGGTGTGCATTTCCAGAGGTGTGCACTGGAGATGACTTTCCGGCTGGTATTCCCGCTCCATGATTACATCGGCATCGCTAAATCCTTTTTCCATATCTCCGATACCGCCTGACACGGAAGCCGCAATGTTTTTTCTGGGATCTCCACCAATGGGAAAGGGGTAGATTATTTTCCCGTCCCTGGGATCAAAATTTTTATTTTTTTCTGCAAGATCATCGGGAGCGCCGACCCTGTAAACAATCTCCCCGTCATGGATGAGAGGAGCTCCGGGAGCGGATGCCTCGTCTATGGTCATTACATGTTTAAGAACTTCATACTCAACTTTAATCTTTGAAAGTGCAAGATCTGCAATTTCATAATTGTCTGCCACCACTGCGGCAACCCTGTCTCCAACATGATTCACCTTTTCGCCAAAAAGCCTCCGGTCATAGGGAGAGGGCTCGGGGAATCCCTGTCCTGCCTGAGTATACCAGACATCCGGTGTATTTTCATGGGTAAGGATGGTGACAACCCCTGGAATCTTTTGAGCCTGGGCTATATCGATACTTTTTATATAGGCACTGGCATGGGGGCTTCTGAGCATCTTTAACACAGCAGAACCTTCGTCTCTTCTATCCTCTACAAAGACCCTTTCACCTCTCACCAGCTTTGCACCGTCTACCTTACGCTTGACCTTGCCGATAAATTTAAGGTCATCTCTGAACTCCGGGGGAAGTGTGTTTTTATAGTCAGGGTCCTTTTTTCTCTTAATGGCAAGTGCCACTGCATTGTAAAACTGCTCGTAGCCGCTGTCTCTGATAAAGACTGCCGACATGGCATCCTTTATATCCTCTTTTGTGGGTTCTGAAATCCTGTCCAGAAGTTCTGTTAATATCAGGGCTGCCGCAGGGATGTTGTAGGCGGACTGAACAATTCCTGCATCTACCATGGCCGATTGTACAGGAGAGAGCATGCCTTGTTTTGAAAGGCTTTCCACGGTTTTTATCCGGCTGCCCTGGATCTGGGCTGCAATCACCAGGGATGCACTGACAATTTTTCCATCCAGCAGTATGGAATCCGAACCTGCAAAGGCATAGCCGTCATCGCTGTTGCGGACAGAATTTATACCGATCCTGTATAAAAGCTCTCTTACATTTTCTCCCTGTTCAGTATAAACCTGTCTGGGTGTGCCGTTTAATACAAAATTAAGTTTCATAATCTTGCGGCCCCCTTTTGTGAAAGCGCGACCAAATGGGCGATCATTGAACCGCTGATATACTTTTTATAGGCGGCTGATCCAGCAAGATCGCTTTTGGGATTGATCCTGTCAGCTACTGCAAGCGCAAGACTTTCACCCCTGAGGCTGCCGTCCATGATACCCGGTTCCACTTCTTTTAATCTGATGACATGATCTGACACACATCCTATTGCCACCACAACATCCTTATCAGAAACCCTGACGGCAGTGGTAACTGATGGATAAGCCCCTGAGGATTTTAAAGCAACATCAATCACACAGACCCCATCTACCCTGGGAAGGATTATCTGGGTTATCAAATTATTTTTTTCTTCCCTTATATAGGTTTCAACACGCATTTTTCCTTCATCAGCTATTATGACTTCTGCTTTTAATGCGATAAGACAGGGAAGGATATAGGAATCGGGTCTGTTTGCCGCAATATTGCCTCCCAGGGTCGCCATGTTCCTGATGTTTCTTGATGCAATATAACCTGCCGCCTTTTTCAGGACTCCGGGTGTCTGGGAAGAATCAATCAGCTCCTGCAGTGTGATGCCGGCGCCTATAAAAAGATCTGAGCCTTGTTTTTTTATTTCCCTTGAAAGGAGATCCTGAACAAGGATTACCTTTTCAATTGCAGGTTTGCCTTTTATCTTTCTGTCTGCCTGGGCCGGGGCCCAGTTGATCTGGGTACCGCCGCTCAGATAATAGATGCTTTCACTTTTAAGTTTAACCGCTTCCTCTATAGAAGCCGGCTTAAAAACTTCTTTAATCATTTAAGCCTCCTGTATCATCCGCTGGGAGATATCATTTGCCTTGTCCGTTAGTTTTTGTTCATCAACGCCTGTCAGCACACCATTGTCAACGGCAATATGGCCGTTAACAATGGTGTATTGGGTTCCATGATTATAGCCTGAAAAAATCAGGGCTGCCAGAGGATCAGACAAAGATCCCGCATACTCCAGTCTGTTAATATTAAAAACAGCCATATCCGCAGCCCAGCCTTCGGCAAGCTGACCGATTTTTTCAAAATTAAGGAGTTTTGCACCATTTATTGTTGCCAGTTTAAAAATATCTTTTGTGGTGACAGCCCCGGCCCCGTACCTAACTCTCTGCAACAGGAGAGCAGTCCTCATTTCTCCTAACATATCCGAGGTATCATTGGATGCGGAACCATCAACGGCCAGACCCACATTAATATGGGTGGGCAGCATCTCGGTTACCCTGCAGATACCCGAGCCCAGGCGCATGTTAGATGATGGGCAATGGGCAATGTGGGTTTTTGTATCGCTTAAGATCTTTAATTCGTCATCATTAAAATGAATTCCATGGGCATACCAGACATCCTCTCCTATAAATCCCGTGTCCTCCATCAGCTTCAAGGGTCTTCTGCCGTACATCTGAAGGCAAAAATCATTTTCATCTTTTGTTTCCGCCAGATGGGTATGAAGCAAAACCCCATACTTTCTGGCAAGTTTTACAGATTCTTTCATTAAATCCTCTGTAACACTGAAAGGGCTGCAGGGCGCCAATACAATTTTTTTCATGGAGAGCTCAGAGTCATCATGATAGTGTTTTATAACCCTTTCACTGTCCTGTAAAATCTCATCATCGGTTTGAACCAGTGTATCTGGAGGAAGCCCGCCATCTTTTTTGCTCAGGGACATGGAACCCCGGGTCGGGGAAAACCGCATCCCTAATTCTTCTGCTGCCTTGAACTGGAGTCCCATTATGTCTGCAGTTACGCTGCGGGGATAAATATAATGATGATCCGTGGAAGTTGTACATCCTGTCTTGAGAAGTTCACCCATGGCAAGCAGGGATGATGTATAAATGGCTTCTTCATCCAGATGTTTCCATATTTCATAAAGATAGACCAGCCATTCAAAGAGCTTTGCATTCTGCACCTTGGGAAGATTCCGGGTCAGGGTCTGATAAAAATGATGATGGGTATTTACAAATCCGGGTACAACCACATGGGTGGAACAATCGATAATCCGGTCATCCTTGGATAAGGATAGGGACACGGAAGGGGAGGAAGAAAAAT
>JAHJDU010000190.1 GCA_018812385.1 Pseudomonadota bacterium | reverse complement strand
TCAATCCCCTGAACATCCAGTTTAAGGAATTTGGCAGCCGAAGTTTTGATAAATTCCAAGTCATCAAGTTTATCGGGCTGGATTCGAAGCGTTATGGTATGAATCATTCATATCCCTATGTTATGGAGAAAATTAATATTATAGCATGCCCCCTTCCGGCCTGCAATGACAGCAAAACATCCCCTCTGGGGCAATGCATGTAAATATGATTTTTTAAAGCCGCTACTTGGGATTACCCTGTCGCAGCTCCATAAGTATTGCTATATAATATGTAATCTGATAATAACCATCTGAAAAACCATTAATTTTGTATCATAATTCAGGTTGCCATGGCAAAAAGAAAAAGCAAATCCGACGTATTGAAACAAAGAGGGAAAAAAAAAGAAAAAAACATTTTTCGTTTTCTTTTCAAATGGTTTTTTATGCTATTTCTCCTTTTAATTCTTTTGGGCTGTGCAGGACTTGCAGGGCTTTACTATTACATTAGTCAGGATCTGCCAAAGATAAACACCTTAAAGGATTATCGCCCGGCCATAGTTACCAGTGTCTTTTCCGATGATGGAAGAAAAATCGGAGAATTTTACGAGGAAAGAAGGATTGTAATACATCTTTCCGAAATGCCGAAGAATCTTATCAATGCGTTTGTTTCAGCTGAGGATTCAAGGTTCCGGGAACACGCCGGCATTGATATCCTTTCCATAATAAGGGCCTCCTTAAAAAATTTCAAAGCCGGCACCATTGTTCAGGGAGGATCCACCATCACCCAGCAGGTCACCAAATCCTTTTTACTGACCCCGGAACGTACCTACAAAAGAAAACTTAAAGAAGCAATTCTTGCATATCGGATTGAAAAAAAATTCACAAAAGATGAAATTCTTTTTCTTTATTTGAACCAGATATACCTGGGCCACGGTGCGCATGGCGTGGAATCGGCATCTGAGAATTATTTTGGGAAACATACAAAAGATCTTAACCTGGCAGAATGTTCAATGCTTGCAGGCCTGCCCCAGGCACCCAGCAGATATTCCCCCTTCAAGTTTCCAGACCGTGCAAAACAGCGTCAGATTTATGTCTTGAACCGGATGAAGGAAGACGGAATTATCACAAACCTTGAGGCCACAGAAGCCATTGATCTCAAACTGGATATAAAACCTAGAAAAAACTGGTTCATTGAAAGAGTTCCCTGTTATACAGAGCATGTCAGGCGATATGTAGAAAAACATTACGGCAAAGATGCTCTATACAATCAGGGGCTTCAAATCCATACAGCCGTCAATATTGAACTCCAGAAAATCGGGAGAAATGCAGTAAACAAAGGCTTGGCTGAGCTTGACCAGCGAACTGGCTACCGAGGACCGTTAAAAAACATCCCAGACCTTCAAATCGAAAGTTTTTGCGCAGAAGTTTCAGGCAAAACAGGAAATAAGCCGCTGGAAATAGGGAGTATTTATGAGGGGGTTGTGCTCAGCATTGATGATAAAAATGGTACCACCAAGGTCAGAGTGGGAAATTTCCATGGCATAATCAAACTTAAAACCATTACCTGGGCTCGAAAACCTGATCATGAAATAGCCCTTTATGAAAATAAAATCAAAAAGCCTTCCCAGGTGTTTAAACCCGGGGATATCATCCAGGTTAAAGTACTCAACGAAATATTTGAAGACAATAAGATAGAGTTCTCCCTGGAACAAGAACCTGCTGCCCAGTCTGCATTATTAAGTATTGAAGCGGAAACAGGTCATGTAAAAACAATGATTGGCGGACGTGATTACAGGAACAGCCAGTTTAACCGGGCATATCAATCCAGGCGCCAGCCGGGAAGCGCCTTCAAACCTATTATTTATGCCGCTGCCCTTGATAAGGGATATACTGCTGCCAGCGTGATCATGGATTCCCCGGTTGTCTACGAAGACACAAAACGTGATTTCATCTGGAAACCCAGTAATTATAAAGAAAAATTCTTTGGCCCGACCCTGTTCAGGCAAGCCCTTGTAAAATCGCGAAATATCGTCACAATTAAAATCCTTCAGGATCTGGGGATAGACTATATTATTGATTATTCCCGAAAACTTGGCATTACCTCGGATATCAGCCGGGATTTATCCACTGCTTTGGGATCATCTGGAATGTCTCTGCTTGAACTTGTCAATGCCTATTCTGTTTTTTCAAACCTGGGCTACCTGATTGAGCCTGTATTTATCACAAAAATTTTTGACCGTGACGGCAACCTTTTGGAAACATCCAAACTGATCCGGAAAAAGGTCATTGATATGACCACTGCTTATATTATGACCAATATAATGGAAGACGTTGTAAAATCGGGGACCGGCCAGCGAGTTAAAGCCCTTAAACGCCCTGTGGCAGGTAAAACCGGAACAACCAATAACCTGTTTGATGCCTGGTTCATTGGGTATACACCGAGATACACCACAGGAGTCTGGGTTGGACTTGACCAGGAAGCCCCTCTTGGAAAAGGAGAAACCGGCTCAAGAGCTGCCAGCCCCATCTGGCTTGAATTTATGAAAAATGCGCTGGAGGGAAAACCAGTCAGAACCTTTAATGTTCCTGAAGGCATTATTTTTGCCAAGATTGATGCCAAAACCGGGCTGCTTCCCATAGAAGAATCTGAAAAAACAATATTTGAATGCTTCAAGGAAGGCACCCTGCCGACGGAACATACCCCAAAACCAAATACAGCTTCTGCCTCTGAAGACCTTTTTAAAGAAGGGATTTAGGGGATAGAAAATTTCACTTTTCCCCTACCTCTACCTGGTTTAGCGGGATCATTTCATCCGCTCGGATTAAAAAATCAAGTTCTGAATACCGTTGGTTAAGCCTTGTTAAATTAATATTCTTATTGCCCCTCAATTGTGATTCTGATTTTGGATGAACCCTTAAAAAAAGTTTTCTGAATTTTACCCCCCCCTGGTATTGATCTATCTTATTACAGGCAAGATCATATAAAATCTCAGAAAAAACCAGATGGCCAAAGGCTGGATGCCAGGGGCCTGCAAGCACCATTGATTCATCTTCCATCATGTCGGAAGCCTGAAGCCCCATGCGAATCACTTTGACATCAGCCGCCTTAAATATGCCAACCATTTCTTTCACCAGCCCAATAGTTTTTTCAAGACTCAAAGGCGTATATCTACCCTGGCAATACCAGTGTTCCATCAGGCTGCCCTTTAATACCATTAAAGGATAAATTCTTGCAAAATCCGGGGCAAGGTGTGCCACCTTTTTTGTGCTTTCAAACAAAGAGGCTTTTGTATCACCAGGCAATCCAACCATGACCTGGACACCTATTTTAAATGGATATGCCTTCAAAAGGCCTATGGCATTTATTGTATCCATGCTGTTGTGACCCCTTTTGGATTTTAACAGAACCCCATCGTTCATGGACTGAACACCTATTTCAACAACAGATATATTGTAGGGCCTTACAAGTTCCAGCGCCGGTCGGGTAATGGTATCCGGTCGGGTGGAAAATCGTATGCCGTCAATCTTTTTTTCTTTAATATAGGGCTGAACCATATCCAGCAATTGGATAATGGTATCGTGAGGCAGTCCCAAAAAATTACCTCCGAAAAAAGCAAGCTCCACCCGCTCCCGCGTGCCTTTATATTGTAAATACTGACTTACAATATGATGAATAGCAATTTTATCCGGCAGACTTGATTTTTGACTTGTAATAATAGATTGATTGCAGAAGGCGCATTGATGAGGACACCCGGAATGGGGAATAAATACAGGGATAACAAGGGGTTTTTTTGCCTGAACCATTAATGAATCCATCAGTCAAACCATCAGGGATTTATTTTTTTTAACATCTTTAAGGCTTTTTTTGCAGAATCCTGCTCTGCTGCTTTTTTTGTTTTCCCAAGACCCCTTGAATGGATATCAAAAATATTTAAACTGATCTCAAAGGTTTTATCATGGTCAGGGCCGATCTCATTGAGAACTTCATATTGAGGTGTTGTTGCACCACGCTCCTGAACAAATTCCTGCAACATACTTTTATAATCCAGAGTCTCATCATTAGTCAAATTTTTTTCAAGGCTCTCTTTGAAAAGATCATGAATCAGCCGGTATGTAGTATCAAACCCCGCATCCAGATAAACAGCGGCAATAACTGCTTCATAGGCATCTGATAATATGGAGTTTTTATCAAACCCCCTGGAAAAGGCTTCTCCTTTTCCAAGTCTGACAAACCTGCCAAGATCAATAAACCTTGCCATATCAGCAAGTGCAGACTCACTGACAAGGTTGGCTCTTAGCTTTGAAAGTTCCCCTTCATTTTTTGATGGACTTTTTTCCATGAGCAAGTGTCCGATGCATAATCCTAAAACAGCATCTCCTAAAAATTCAAGCCGCTCATTATCACAAAGACATGACTCTTGATTTTCATTTAAATAAGACCTATGACACAAGGCATCATTTAACAATGATTTATTTTTAAATGAATATCCAATATTATTCTCAAGGATGCGAAAATCTAAATATTTTTCTTTGATTTCTTCCAACTCAAGGGTTAATGCTTTAAACAGAGAATATTCAATATTCAAATTATCTTTTCCAGAACCAAGGTGAACACCTTGATTAAATGATCCATGGAAATCCGAACCTCCAGTCATCATAAGCTTTTTTTGATCTGCAAGGCCTTGATAAAAAGATGTCATTCGATCGTCATGATCTGTATAATATACCTCTATTCCTGCAAGGCCATCGGCCATCAGGACATCAATAAAATTTTCTATTTGATGACTTTTATTGAACCTCAAAAGACCAGGATGCGCCAGGACCGCAATCCCGCCTGCCTGGCGAATCGTTTGAATTGCCTGGTGGCAGGAGACTTTATATTTATCCACATAAGCTACCTTGTCTTTTCCAAGATATTTGTCAAAGGCTTCTCTAAATGTTTTGACATATCCTTTTTCCATCATAAACTCTGCAATGTGGGGGCGACCTGTCTGATCCGCGCCAAACCGATTCTCAACCTGTTCCATGGTGATATTGAATCCAAGGCTGTTTAATTTTTCAATGATTTTTGGATTTCTCTGGACACGGGCTATTTTTGCATCATCAAAAATAGCATTAAGGTTTTTATCATAAACACTGAACCCATACCCCAGCATATGAACGCTTCCCACTTCCCTGAACCCTGATGGCGGCTCACAACTGATTTCAACTCCGGTAATAAATTCAGGAAATGGGGGCAGGGGATATTTTAAGATTTCCTTAACACCGTCTATGGTATCATGGTCTGTTATCGAAATGGCCTGAACCCCGACCTTTTTGGCCAGGGTCATAATTTCTAAAGGGGAAAAGGACCCGTCTGAAGCTGTAGAATGTACATGAAGATCAATCAATGAGCTATCTTGTGCAGGCTAAATTCCGAGAGCCTTCTCCATATCCTCTTCACGGGTTTTACAGTCAATGCATTGGGTGGTAACAGGTCTTGCCTTAATCCGTTGAATGGCAATATCTTCCCCACAAGCTTCACAGATTCCAAATGTCTCATTTTCGATACGCACAAGTGCTTTTTTTATTTTCTTGATCAATTTATGTTCACGGTCTCTGATACGAAGTTCAAAAGTTCTCTCAGCTTCATGGGAGGCCCTGTCCGTTGGATCGGCAAAATTTTCTTTTGGTTTGGTCATGCCGGTTACAGTGCTGTCAGCATGGGAAAGGAGCTCTTTAAGTCTATCACTCAAAAGATTTCTAAAAAAATCTAAATCTTTTTTTTCCATTATATTTGCCCTTTATCTTAAATTACAGGAACATCCAGAACAAAACAATACACTAAGATTAAACAAAATGTAAAGAATTAAATAGCCCAATTCCAGCCAGATGTTAAAGCATAGCTCAAACTTTAATTGGCGCTTTTGGCTATTCTTCCTCGGGAAGGTCTATATTGAACAATTGGCGTGTGACATTGAGATAAAGGGAATCATCCCTGTGGTCACCGGTATTGCGTAAAAAAAGGATGGGGTCATGAATGGTTCTGCTTGCTATGGCCTGGGTCATACGTTTGATTGCCTCGATATCCTCTTGAGAAAGGTGTTTCAAATTTAAAAGGGTTTTTTTACATTCAATGTCAACAATGGAAGACATTTTATCGTTCAAAGCCTTAATCGTCGGGACAATGGCAAGGTTTCCCAGCCATTTGCGAAATTTTACGACCGCTTCTTCAATATATCTTTCAGCTTTGACCGTTTCTTTTCCCCTCTGCTCAATATTGGATTCCACAATATTTTTCAAATCATCGATATCATAAACATAGGCATTGGAAATCGTGTTTATTTTAGGATCAATATCCCTTGGAACGGCAATATCAATAAAAAAAAGCGTATTATGATGCCTTTTTTTCATGGCCTGTTTGACCTGGGTCTCGGTCAATACATAATCTGTTGCACCGGTTGAACTGATAATAATATCAACATCCTTTAATGCATCTTCCCTTTCTTCAAACTTGACTGCCTGTCCATTGAATTTAGCGGCAAGATTCACTGCCTTTTTAAAGGTTCGATTTGCGACGATAATTTGCTTCACATTATTGGATAACAGGTGCTCCACTGCCAGTTCCGCCATCTCCCCGGCACCCAGCAGCATGACACTCTTCTGGGATAAGTCTGAAAAAATTTTTTTGGCAAGTTCAATGGCTGCATAGCTGATGGAAACCGCATTATCCCCTATCCCGGTTTCTTTTCTGACTTTTTTGGCAATATTAAAGGTTTTATGCATCAGTCGATTCAGCAGCACACCCGAGGCATTGTTTTCCACGGCAGTCCTATAGGCCTGTTTAACCTGCCCCAAAATCTGGGGTTCGCCTACAACCATTGAATCCAGGCTTGATGCAACCTTAAATAAATGCAGGATCGCTTCATCTTCCTTATAAACATATAAAGCACTTTTAAATTCAGAAATATCAATTTTTTTATGACGTGAAATAAACTCAATAATTTTATCAACCTGTTCACCCGTTCCAGGGATATATAAAATTTCTGTCCTGTTACAGGTAGAAAAGATAAGGCTTTCTTTAATATCCTTGTCCTGCTTTAATAATTCAAGTGCAGCTATTGTCTCTTCACTGGAAAAAGACAGTTTTTCCCTGAGTTCAACAGGTGCGGTTTTATGATTTATGCCGATTAATATAATTTTTGACATTGTTCTTTCTTTATTTTGTAAAGGTTTGGTGATACCCGCCTAACAGCATATTGACCCCGATGAACGTAAATATGATGATGAAAAATCCGATAATAGTCATTATAGCTGATTTTCTGCCCCGCCACCCCGAATAAAGACGTAGATGCAATAAGGCAGCATACACCAGCCAGGTTCCCACAGAGAATACTTCTTTGGGATCCCAGTTCCAGAAGCTGCCCCAGATTACTTTTGCATAAATAAACCCTGTCACAAGTCCGATGGTAAGCAGGGTAAACCCTGTGGTCAAGCAGGTATATCCAACATTATCCAGAAAATCCAATGAGGGTAGTCGTTTGTAAAAAAAGCCAGGTCTTTTTGTCTTAATCCCTTTTTCCTGCAATAAGTACAAAATCCCTGCTCCGCATGCCAATGCAAGAGATGCCTCGCCTGTAAACACCAGAACAATGTGGGAATAAAGCCAGAACCCTTTTAAAACAATATTTTTCTCCACCGGTGCTGCCTCTGGCATTATCAATACAATCACCATGATGCCAAATAACAACATTGAAGCAAATACCCCGAGAATTTTAAGATCAAATTTGTACTGGAAAAATAAAAACATGCAGCCCAGAAAAAATGCTGCAAGAGATAAACTCTGGGATAAATTCTGTATGGGCACATGCTGTGTTGCCATGGTGTAAATCATCATACTGATAAAATGAAAAACAACGGCTGTTGAAATAAAACAAAAGGCTATTTTTTGATAGATTTTCTTTTGATTAAATAAAAACAAAATATACCCTGCCATACTGATAAAATAGAGCAGGGTTGTTATCTGCAGCACCATTTGGGCAGTTTGAAGATTCATTCATCACTCCTTGAAGAAACAAGATCTTCATACGTATATTCCTTTCCAAGAACATCACATAAGACCGCGTTTATTTTTATGTCATCATTGGCCTGGATCAACTCAAGGACACCTTTCTCAATAAGGGCATGAAATATTGCTTTATTATCATCTGGAGCACGGCCGGATGATAAAAGCCTTTTTCGAATATTTCCCATCAAAGTCAGGAATTGCGCATACTCAGGACCAAAATGATTTTCAAGATCCTGTTTGATTCTCTTTGCCATTGCAGGACTTGATCCAGATGTTGAAACAGCCACAATCAGATCCCCCCTGTCCACTATCGAAGGAAGTAGAAAATCACTATTATCCGGGGCATCAGCCACATTACAAAGGATATTGAGCAATGAGGCATCATCTTTTATCTGCCGGTTCAAATCAGCATTATTGGTGGCAGCAAAAACAAGAAACATCCCTTTCACGTCTTTTTTCTCATATTCTTTTTTTTCAAGACAAATGGATGTTGTGTTTAATCCATCAAACCAGGACGAGAAATGATCACTGATCACTTTTACATTTGCGCCGCATTTTCGAAGGGTTGCAGCCTTTCTCGCACCGACAGGACCACCGCCGACGATAAGACAATCCTTGTCTTTTATATCAAGAAATATGGGATAATATTTCATTGCTGTCCTTTATTTAATGCTATCCCTAAAATCGCCAATTTTCCATCAAACACTATTCAAGCCCTTGTTTGCATGAATAAACTAATATATATTGCCCTAGGCTATTTTACAATAACTAACCTATTTATTTAGTGCCTGACCGAAAACCCCGTGTTTGGGCAAGTTTTCGTTCAAACACTATTTAGGATAATTGACATGATTATTGACACACATACCCATATTTTCCCGGAACAGGTCAAACAGGATCGTTCCAGATACTTTAACAATGAACCAGAGTTCAAACTACTTTACAACTCACCAAAAGCAGACATCGGCAATATTGTTGACTTATTAAAATCAATGGACAGGTATCAGGTTGATATCTCTATTATTTGTGGTTTCCCCTGGCGAACCCCTGACCATGCAAAGACAAACAATGATGTCATCATTGAGTCAGTCCGGAAATATCCGGACAGGATTAAGGGGCTTGCCTGCTTTGATGCCACCTGGGCAGGCGCAGCCAATGAAACCCAAAGATGTATTGACGCAGGTCTTTGCGGTGCTGGAGAACTGGCATTCTACCTTTCCGGAATTGACAAAGCAGCTTTGACATTCCTTGATCCTGTCATG
>JAHJDU010000189.1 GCA_018812385.1 Pseudomonadota bacterium | reverse complement strand
TTGATGTCTTTTCTAAGCGCCTTGAAATCATCTGGATAATATAGTTGAAATAATTGTCTTATTCCCTGGCAATGGGATGCTTGAGCAGCCTGTTCTGAGTTGAAAAGCCTGAGGGATATTATTTGGGGGCTGGTTTTTGAATCAGGTCGGGTTTTTGAATCCTGTCCGGTTTTTGAATCAGGCTGTGTTTCAATTTTCAGGCCAGGGTAGCCTTTTTGGGTAAATTCCTTGTCCTGGGTTATGATAATAAAGTCTTCAAGGTCTTTAAAATTCCATTCTCTAATATCTGTTATTTCATGCTTTTTCTGGGCTTTTTCAAAGGCATTATTTTTTTGGGGAATGGTGATTTCTGAAAATTGGCTTAAGACAGCTTTATCCCGCAAAGCTTTTATCTCATGGCCTTTTTCATCCCGGATGGAGAATCTCATTTTTAAGTGGTCTGGCAGTTCTTTATCAGACCAGATATTTGCCGGGATGGCAAAATCAAATCGCTTTTGAATAAAGGAGGAAAGCATTGAAAATAAAGGAGCATCTTTTGTTGGCAGTTCTCTTGCAATGATGGCTGCTTTTTCAGATACAGGGACCAGTTTTACCCGGTATTTTTTTGGAAGCGCCTTTATCAGGGCGGCAATTTTTTCTTCAAACAGGCCAGGAACCAGCCTGTCCACACTGTTTTTTGAGACAAGCATGGCTGAGGCAGCAGGAACGTTCAGGGTGATTCCATCTTTTTTAGACCCGGGATTGAATTCATATTCCAGCCTGAATTTACCCTGGGCCATTTTCAGGGTATCGGGGAATAAAGACATTTCATGTTCATCAATGGCAGATTTTTGAAGATCTTCCATTGTCATTTTTAAAAAATCCTGGTTTTTCTGGTCTTTAATAAATTTGGAAAAGGTTCTGATATTATAGAAAGGCTCTGACAGTCTTGACTGGTAAAAAGCAAAGATATCATCTTCTGATGCCAGGATATCCTTTCTTCGCCGTTTATGTTCAAGGGTTTCAAGCTCACCAATGAGGTGAAGATTATGGTCCATGAATTCAAATTTCTGGTGAATTTCCCCCTGGACCAGGGCATGGCGGATAAATATTTCCCCTGATTCTTGGGGGTTTATCTTGCCATAAGCAATATTTCGATCATTTACAATAATCAGTCCAAACAGGGACACCTGTTCTTTTGCAATAACTTCTCCGCGTTTTTTTTCCCAGTGTGGAGCAGAATAGGTATGGACACAAAGGCCTTTGCCAACTTGTTCAAGCCATTCAGGATCAATGGTGGCAACTGTTCTTGCAAAAAGCTGACTGGTTTTCACAAATTCCGCCGCCACAATCCAGTTGCCAGCAGTCTTAAAAAGACCTGATCCGGGAAATATCATTGCCTGCTGGCCCTTTGCAGCGCTGAAGAGGTGTTTTTCCTTTTTATGGGCAATATTGGCAAGATACCCGGCTAAAATGGCTTTATGCAGGGCAATATATAAAGGCCCGCCAAATTCAAATTCTTTAGCTTTCATGCCAGAGGTTCCTGTTGGAGGGGTAAATTCTTTTTCACCCTGCAAATCATGGTCTTTCAGTATCCTGATAATCTGGCCATGAATTTCATTCCATTCCCTCATGCGCTTAAAGGACAGGAAGTGGTCCTGGCAGTATTTTTTGAGTCTGGCGCGGGAATTAAATTCTTTTTCAGCAGTTTTAACGGCATTCCAGATGTTTAGAAGCGTTACAAAATCCGAACCAGGGTCTTTGTACAATGCATGTTTTTGATCGGCGGCCTGGGTTTTGTCTGCTGGCCTTTGCCGTGGATCTGAAATGGTAAGGACCGTTGTAATGATAGCAGCTTCTTTCAAGCATCCGTTTCTGTCGGCTTCTATCAAGATCCTGGATAATTTGGGATCTATGGGAAGCCTGGCCATGGTCCGTCCGATTTTTGTCAGAGCATATGTTTTTTTCTTTTTTTGTATTTTAAGGGACTTTTCTTCTTTAATAGCGCCCAGTTCAAACAGGGTGTCGAATCCGTCCTTAATACTTTTGGGCGCTGGTGCATCAATGAATGGAAAGGTAGCAACATCCCCGAGATTTAATGAGATCATTCGTAATATGACTTCAGCAAGGTTGCTTCTTAAGATTTCAGGGGAGGTAAAAAAGGGCCTTGCATTGAAATCATCTTCATCAAACAGCCGGATGCAGATTCCATTTTCCACCCTGCCGCATCGCCCCAGCCTCTGGTTGGCAGAAGACTGGGAAATAGGGCTTACTGGAAGGGATGTGGTCCTTGTCCTGGGAGAATACTCAGGAATTCTTGCAAGTCCTGTGTCAACTACATATTTGATCCCGGGTATGGTCAAGGAGGTTTCTGCCACATTGGTTGCAATGATGATTTTTCGTCCCACTTGCCGGGAGAAAATTTTGGCCTGGTCATTTGCTGAAAGCCTTGCAAAAAGAGGCAGAACCGTAACACGGGGATGATTTTTTCCCCGGATCAATTCTATGGTTTCTCCGATATCCTGCTCTGTGGGCATGAACACCAGGATATCACCAGACCTGGATTGGGAAAGAAGAAGATTTACAGCATCTGCTGCAGCTTCCACATACCCCTGGTCTTCAATGGTCCCATTTTCATCCTCTTTATTTAAAAAGGGCATATAGATAGTCTCAACGGGGTACATCCGTCCCGTGACTTCAATGATAGGCGCATTGTCAAAGGCTTTGGAAAATTTTTGCGTATCAATGGTGGCAGATGTGATTATCAGTTTGAGATCATTTCTTTTTTTAACGAGATCCCTTAAAATGCCCAGGGTGAAGTCAATATTCAGGCTTCTTTCGTGGGCTTCATCTACAATAATTGTATCATATTCATTTAAGAACCTGTCGCCTTGAGTTTCCGCAAGCAATATCCCATCCGTCATTATTTTTATACAGGTCTGGCCCCGGGTTTTATCATCAAATCTGATTTTATATCCAACAGACTGACCGATACTTTCATTGAGTTCCTCGGCAATTCTTTTGGCAACAGTGATGGCGGCAATACGCCTTGGCTGAGTACAGCCGATCATTCCTTTTATTCCCTGTCCTGCTTCAAGACAGAATTTTGGAATCTGGGTGGTTTTTCCGGACCCGGTTTCCCCAGAAATAATCACCACTTTATTATTTTTTATGGCATTGATGATGTCTTGTTTTTTTGAGGTGATGGGCAGATCAGGGTTAAAAATTATGTTGGAAGGCCTGCTGAACTGCCGGTCTTTTTTCTTTCTTACCAATTGATTTTTTCTGGGATTTTTTCTGGGATTTATTTTCGGGTCAATTTTCGAATCTATTTTTTTTGGTTTATACATAGTCTTTGAATAGTAACTTAAAGTTCAAAAATGTCAAATTTTGATTCTTTATTTCTAAAATATGGTTGACATGAAAGGCGGAATAAGAGACAAAGAAAACTGTTTAAAAAATTAGCGGGTATATACAATAAGGTAATGAAAAGACTTTAAATTTGGATAGACAGGGAGAAAACAATAGCATGGGAGATACAGCTATTAAAATCAGTGGCGCAAGAAAGAGTGTTTTTAAAGATAAGGTAATGAAGCTTCTGCCTGATGGCGGGAATTTGAATGCATGCCTGACTTGCGGTGCATGTGCATCAGGTTGTCCTGCAACGGGTCTTGAGGGAATGGATCCAAGAAAATTTTTGAGAATGGCAGCTCTTGGAATGGATGAAGAAATACTCAGTTCAAACTGGGTATGGATGTGTTCAATGTGTACACGGTGCATGTATGTGTGCCCGATGCAGATTAATATTCCCCAGCTTGTTTTTAATGCAAGGGCACAATGGCCAAAAGAGAAAAAACCAAAAGGGATTACAAGCTCTTGTGATATGGCATTGAAAAACGACACATGCTCTGCCATGGGTGCCAATGAAGAGGATTTTCAATTTGTTGTGGAAGATGTTCTTGAAGAATACCAGGAATCACAGCCTGAGTTTGCTGAAATGAAAGCAGATGTAAACCGGGAAGGCGCATATTATTTTTTGAACCAGAACTCCAGAGAACCTGTGACAGAACCTGATGAAATGGTTCCGCTGTGGAAGATCCTGCACCTTGCAGGGGCTGACTGGACCTATGGTACAAAAGGCTGGGCAGCAGAAAATTATTGTCTTTTTGCTGCAGACAACGAAAACTGGGAAAAGATTGTTCGAACTAAGGCAAAAGCAGTGGAGGATCTGGGCTGTAAAGTCTGGCTCAACACGGAGTGAGGGCACGAACTCTTCGCAGTCCTGGTAGGACTGAAAAAATTCAACATCCCTCACAACTTTGAAATCAAAAGTATTATTCAACTCTATGCAGAGTGGATCAGGGAAGGAAAACTCAAACCGTCTTCTGACTGGAACAAAGACAGGAAAATCAAGTTCACACTTCAGGATCCCTGTCAGCTGGTCAGAAAAACGCTTGGTGACCCGGTTGCCGAAGAAATGAGATATATTGTAAAGAAAGTTGTGGGTGAAGAAAATTTCATTGACATGACACCCAATAAATCTAACAATTTTTGCTGCGGCGGCGGTGGTGGATTCCTCCAGTCAGGTTTCCAGGAGCAAAGACGGGCTTATGGACAGACCAAGGCCAACCAGATCCTTGCAACCAAGGCCAGCTACTGCATCACACCCTGCCATAATTGTCATGCCCAGGTGCATGATATGTCGACAGTCAATGATCATGCATGGGAGACCGTTCATCTCTGGACACTCTTAAACCTTTCTCTGGGTATACTTGGCCCCAATGAAAGAGCATATCTTGGTGAAGATTTAAAAGAAGTTGATGTGTTTCACCCGGAATCTGCCTCGTAATTTGCATATCTGAAATTTTAAGATTAAGCCAGCCTTATACAGTAAGTAATTTGCTGTATAAGGCTTTTTTTATGGCTTATATTTTTAAAAATAAAAATAAAGATTTGAGAATTTTAATAGTTTGCCTAAGAATATTAATTGTGGTAATGAAATCTGATCATGACTCAAATTATCAGCATAGCAAACCAGAAAGGGGGCGTTGGAAAAACAACGACCGCTGTTAATCTTTCAGCCGCTCTTGCCACAATCGGAAAAAAAGTATTGCTTGTTGATTGTGATTCCCAGGCAAATGCAACAACGGGTATGGGGATCGATAAACCCTCCCTGGAATATTCTTTGTATCAGGGCCTGATTGGTGAGATTGGGGTTGAAGACATTATTTTCCCCACTATTTTACCTGAATTAATGATGATTCCGGCTGATTCGGATCTCATAGGCTTTGAAATTGAGATGGTGTCGGAAAAGGACAGGGAGAAAAAGCTTAAAACGCTTCTGGAACCGGTAAAGGGAAATTTTGATTATATTATCATTGATTGCCCGCCGGCTTTGAGTTTGCTGACATTAAATGCGTTTGCAGCTTCAGACTCTATTTTGATACCTCTTCAAAGTGAATTCTATGCCCTGGAAGGCCTGGGGCAACTCTTAGATACCATAAAACGAGTCAAATCATCTTTTAATCCCGGATTGAAGATCAAAGGGATCCTTTTGACCATGTATGACAAAAGAACAAATCTTGCTCAACAGGTTGTTGAAGACGCAAAAAAATATTTTAAAGATATGGTTTTTAAAACAAAAATACCGCGTAATGTGAAGCTTGGAGAGGCGCCAAGCTATGGATTGCCGATTATTTTATATGATAAGCTGTCCATAGGGTCAATAAGCTATCTTACTTTTGCAAAGGAACTTCTAACCCGGAGGTGATACGTAACCCGGAGGTCACACGTAACCAGGAGGTCACACGTAAAATGATGATGAAAAAGAAAAAGAAAAATACTGGCCTGGGAAGGGGTATTTCAGCATTGATCCCGGATTTTGGCATGCCTGAGAGCGATAGCAGTCCTGATTTTTTCATGTGTTCCATTGAAGAGATAAAGCCCAACAGGTATCAGCCACGAACTGTGTTCAGCCAGGAAGAAATGGACCTGCTCAAGGAATCCATTGCCCAGCAGGGTATTTTGCAACCTTTGCTGGTAAGGCATATTGATGATTCCTATGAGTTGATAGCAGGTGAGAGAAGGCTTCGCGCTGCCAGGGAAGTCAATTTGACCCATGTGCCCGTGTTTGTAAAAAATCTGACGGATGAACAGGTCCTGGAAGTTTCCATTATTGAGAATATTCAAAGAGAAAATCTAAATGTTCTTGAAGAGGCAGAGGCTTATTACCGATTGATTCATGAGTTTAATTATACCCAGGAAAAAGTTGCAGAAAAAATCGGCAAGAACCGTTCTACAATAGCAAATCTGATTCGTCTCAGAAGCCTTCCCCAGGTGATTAAAGACAGCCTGATTTCAGAAAAAATATCCATGGGACATGCAAGAGCTCTTTTAGGTGCTGGTTCCCAGGAAAACCAGATTTATCTTTTTGAAATAGTCCTTGAAAAAGAGTTGTCTGTGAGACAGACGGAAAAACTTGTCAACAACGCCAAAAAAGAACCCCAGAAATTTCAGAAAAAAATATCGGAAGCTGAAAAACAATTTCTTGATGAAACCTGTTCAATCCTTTCCAATCATATTCAATCCATTGTCAAAATTAAAAAGATCGGGGATAAAGGCAAGATTGAAATCAATTTTAAATCAAAAACAGAGTTTCAGCGTCTGGTCGATCTTTTGACTAATCTTTCATGAAAATAGTTGTTGCGAAAACCGCCGGGTTCTGTATGGGAGTCCGCCGTGCTGTGGATATGGTGCTGGATGCATCTAACCTGTCCCAGGAACCCATTTATACCTATGGACCTTTGATCCATAACCCCCAGGTACTTGCGATGCTTGAAGAAAAAAATATTTTCAGGATTGATAAAATTCCTGAAAAGGGGAGTGGTATTGTCTTAATCCGGGCTCATGGTGTTCCGCCGGAAGATGAAAAAGCATTAAAAAATGCCGGCTTTATGGTTATAAATGCGACCTGCCCCAGAGTAGTAAGAGTCCAGGTGATTATTAATAAATATGCCCAGAAAGGGTATTCAACTATTATTATAGGGGATGAGAAACACCCGGAGGTCGTTGGTCTTTTAGGATATGCAAAGGGAAAAGGGCATGCCATCACATCCATGGAACAGCTTTTTGCTTTGCCTAAGTTTGAGGCTGTTGTTGTAGTTGCTCAAACCACCCAGGATACAGCCTTTTACGATGAAATAAAGGCATGGTGTAAAACCAATGCACCCCATTATAAAATATTTGATACTATCTGCGGCTCCACGGAAAAACGCCAGGCTGAAATCCGTAAACTTGCCAAAGAAAATGATGCAGTGATTGTTGTTGGAGGAATGCAGAGTGGAAATACAAAGCGACTGGCACAGATTGCATCCGGTACAGGCAAACTGGTTACCCATATTGAGGATGTTTCCCAGATTGATTATGGCCAATTGTCATCGGCCCGTTCTGTGGCGATTACAGCCGGAGCGTCTACACCAAACTGGATCATTAATGATGCATGCAGGGAAATAGAAAACAATCTTCAGCATCAACATGTTGTGAAAGGCGTTTTGTTCTTTGTTCGTGATTTTTTGCTGAAAACCAATTTAATGGCCGCAGCTGGTGCAGGATTCCTGACCTATGCATGTTCCATGCTTCAGGGAATTGCCCGGGATTTTCACCATGCTTTGATTGCCACGCTCTATGTTCTTTCAATGCAGATATTAAACAATTTGTTTACGATTAAATCTGATAAATATAATCACCCTAAAAGAGCGCTCTTTTACAAAAACAATCGATTTTATCTGAGTGTCCTTGCCATTTTATCGGGTTCGGCAGGGCTTTACCTGAGCTTTCTCATGGGAGCGTTATCTTTTTTTATTCTGCTTGTCATGAGCCTTTTGGGATTGTCATACAATTTGAAAATTTTTTCTTTTAAGTCAAAAAAGGGAACCGTTGCAAGAATAAAAGATATACCCGGCTCAAAAACCATACTGATAACAATCGCCTGGGGAATAGTAACCTGCCTTTTGCCGGCAATCACAAATCAAAGCGATTTGGTGTCTGTTAGTATGGTGTGCCTGTTTGCCATGGGGCTTGTATTTGCGAGAACTGCCTTTTTTGATATCCTCGCCATTCAGGGTGATAGAATCACAGGCAAAGAAACCCTTCCCACCCTTTTAGGGGAAAATCGCAGTTTTGAAATCATACAATATGTGTTGCTTGTTGATATGGGTATTATTATTTTAACGATTCTCACCAATGTGCTGGCGATAAAGGCGTTGTTTTTTGCTTTCATTCCCTTGATCATGCTTTTATTAATAAGGTTTTTTAAAAACAATAGTCTTATATCTGGTGTGCATCAAGAATTTGTTGTTGAATTTTTATTTCTTGCCACGGGATTGTTAGCTGCTGTGATTTAATTTTTTAATTTTTTAAGTTTTCAAAGTTTTTATTTTTTCATCTTTTTTTTGCCATAAAGCATTCAACCAGATACAAAAGCGTTCTTTATACTCTGGGTCATTAAAATAATTTCCAGTCAGAGACTCAGTTAAGGGTATGACTTCAAAGTCAATAATGATTTTATTGACCCTGCCTGAAATATATTCCCAGAAGGTGGGAATCTTGTCTGGATAGACAATGGTAACATCAATGATTTTATGAAGATATTCTCCCATGGAACTTAAGACAAAGGCGATTCCACCTGCTTTCGGGGTCAGAAGATGATTGAAATGATTGCTTTGGAAGTCTTTTTTGTGCTGGGTAAATCTTGTCCCCTCAACAAAATTCATGACAGATACAGGCGTATGTTTGAATTTTTTACATGCCTTTTTTGTGATTTCAAGATCTTTCCCCTTTAGATGGGGTTTTTCTTTTAATAGTTTTTTTGAATACCGTTTCATAAAAGGAAAATCCAGAGCCCACCAGGCAAGCCCCAAAAATGGAACCCAGATCAGTTCTTTTTTTAAGAAAAATTTCAGCATGGGAATTTTTTGGTTTAATGTTGCCTGCAATGCTAAAATATCCACCCAGGATTGATGGTTGGAAATAATGAGATACCATTCTTTTTTTTCTAATTTTTCAAGCCCACGGATATCCCAGTCTATTTTGCAGAATAATTTTGAATTAAATGAATTAATCCTGATCCAGAGTGTGGCAATGGATATCAGGATTTTATCAAGTATAACAATAAAGGGATGAACCGGGATAATAAACTTGAAAAAAGAGATCAGAATCAATGGAATGGTCAAAGATATGGTGTTCAAAGTGTATAATAAAATTGATAAAACGCCCTTGAAAGGGGCAGGTAGAAAAGATAGCATAAGATAATCAGTCTTTTTTAAAATTCATGATATGTTTTTTTATGGTTCTTCTATCCAGCCCAGTCTGTTTTGCAACCTTTTCATAGTTGCCTGACTGGTCATACAAAAGTTTGCAATATCCTGATACCAGGGACGGCACAGCAATGTTCTGATCCAGAATTCCTTGTAAGAGTTCCTGTTTCAGGGAGATCATTTCTTTTCTTTCTGTTTCTTTTCCTTTATAGTCGCGTCTTAACAATACGCTTCTGACGCATTGCTCAAGTTCCCGGACATTTCCTGGCCATTGATAATTCTTTCCAAGCCGGCGGTCAATAATTCTTTTGACCTTCAGAATTAATTTTTCAGAACGGGTGCCGGTCATTTTCTGGATGGTAAAGTCAAGTAGATCATCCAATTCCGATGGTTGTTCCTTTATTCTGGTGCTAAGGGATGGAACTTCAATTATATCGGAACAAAGTCTGTAATAAAAATCATCCCTGAATACCTTGCCGTCGAGAATTTCTTTTTTGGGGCGGTTGGTGGCGGCAATGACCCTTCCGTTAAATCTTGATGTCTCATGGGTTCCCACGGGTGAAAAATCTCTTTCCTGGAGAACTCTTAATAGTTTGATCTGTACATGGTTGGGAATTTCACCGATTTCATCTAAGAGAATTGAACCATGGGGGCTGCAACGGGCAAACACGCCCTGGTAGTCATCCACGGCCCCTGTAAATGCCCCTTTTGTGTGGCCGAACAATTCTGATTCAATCAGGGTTTCAGGGTATTGGGAAAGGTTCAGTGAAGAAAAGGCCCGGGTGAAACTCTGGGTAAAACATAGCTTTTTTGTATCAAAGGGGATATATCCGGAGCTTCCAATGGCTTTGGCAGCAGTACCCTTTCCCGTGCCTGTTTCCCCTAAAAGCAGGGTGGAAAAATCCTCCATTTTATTCCATAAAAATTTGTTGTAAAGATCAATATTATAAGTGAAAACATTGTACCACAAATGTTTTTTCAGCTTTTGCATGCATGGACTGCTTCCCACAAGGGAGTTGGAAATAAAGTAAAAGGCCCGCCGGAGCTGATAGGAAAGGGAAAAATAGTGGGGAATGCTTTTATCGTCAAATCCTTTTATGTGGAGCATGTTCATGGCTTTTTCTGCAAAGGGAACCTTGATTGATATGTCTTCGGCCTTAATTTGATCTTCTATCAGCAGATCAAAATCATCTCTGAATTTGTGAAAAATATCAAACAGAAATACAATTGTAATGATTTCCTTATCCTGCCCCTGAAACGCATTGATATTGGCACGACCCTGCGTTTCAAGTTTTTTTATCCTGCGATCCACTTCTTTGATACAAAGATCTTTGCTTTCCCGGCGGTCAGCCAAAGGGAAAAGTCCTGCAATTTTAATATCCAGTTTTTCTCTCAAATCGCTGAACGGGTTTGCAAAAGCGGCATTATGAACCGTTTTAAAAAAAATGCGTTCTTCGGAAGTCAACTTTGCTTTTTTCAATTCTGATTCTCCATGGAGTTACAGCTTGTTAGTGTACAATTTTGTACATGTCATATGCATAAAAGGCAAGAATAAAAATTGTCTGCCAAGGTTTAAAAAAAATCAACAAAGGGAAAATTCTTTTATTCTATGCACTTATATATTTTAAGTCCTATGGCACAATACTTGAAAGATATAGATGAATTAAAAATAATCACCAAAAAATATTTATGGAGAAATACTTATGATTAGAAGAATACTGAATTCAAGACTGCCTTTAATGGTTTATAACCCGGTAAAGGTGTTTGATATAAAGTATTTTAAAGATATTTTTAATGCTGGCGCTCTTCCCGTATTTGATACGGAATTTTTAACCCATGACGAGATATTTCAAAACGCCGCATTGCTTTCCAAAGAAGAGTTCAGCTTTGGTATCAGACTTTCAACCCATGATACTGAGCTTATCCAAAAAATTAAACATCAGCAGATGATCAACCTTGATCTTTTAATTTCTCCTCTTACAAAAGATGACACGCCTGCAGATTTTACAAATTTTGCAGAGACTAAAATAGTACTGGAAATCAAAGATATTAATATAAATGACAAGATAAAAGCGGTTTCACCCCATGCCTTGATCCTGAAAGGTAATGAAGCCGGTGGCAGGGTTTCAAGATACTCATCCTTTGTTTTGATGCAATGGTATTTGAAAAACAATGAATTGCCGATATTTATCCACGGCGGTGTAGGAAAGTATACTGCTGCCGGGATGTTTGCAGCAGGTGTTTCAGGCCTTGTCATGGACAGCCAGTTGCTCATGACAGATGAAGCTCCCGTATCAGATAATTTTAAAAAGCTTTTGGCCATGGTTGATGAAAGTGATTCCACTGAAATTACTTATAACGGCAGCGATATTTATCGGGTGTTTGCAAAACTGGGAACTAAAATTGTCAAAGAACTCAAACTTGCCGCAGTTGAATCTGGTGATGACCCCCAGGGAAGACAAAAGGTTTATGAGTCCATCACCAACCATATGACAGCCTTTGACAAAGAAGATGGCCAGTTTATCCAGTCTCTTTTCTATCTTGGCCAGGATGGGGTGTTTGCAAAGGATTTTGTAAAAGACTCAACAAGTCTCACACAAATTATTTCAGATTTTTTTAAAACCATTGGTGAGAATTTAAATTTTATTGATACATTTGATCCAATAAAGCCAGGTTCCCAGTTTGCCGAGGACCAGGGAACAAAATTCCCATTGATCCAGGGACCCATGGCCAATATTTCCGATAATGCTGATTTTGCAAATAAGGTTCTTAAGCATGGGGCGCTGCCGTTTTTTGCAGTGGGAAGTCTTCCGGAGAAGCTGGCAGATAATATGCTCAAGGATGCCAGTCAGAAAGTGGATATTTTCGGTGCAGGACTGGTGGGCATTGAAGCCTTTAATCCCATGGTTGAAAAGCATCTGGACATGGTAAAAAAATATAAGATTCCCTATGCGCTTTTTGCAGGCGGAAATCCTTTCCAGGCAGCAGAGCTTGAAAAAGCAGGGACTAAAACCTATCTTCATACCCCCTCGGTTTCCATGATGGAAAATGCCCTGAAAAGCGGATGCAGGCGGTTTATCTTTGAAGGCGGGGAAGCCGGCGGCCATGTGGGCACCCTGTCTTCCATGGTGTTATGGGAAGATGCCATTGCCACTTTAATCAATAAAAATTATGATCTGTCTGATGTATACCTGGTATTTGCAGGCGGCATCTCCACTTGTTTTGCATCATTTTTCATTTCCGGGCTCACATCCTTTCTTGCGGCCAGAGGGGCAAAAATCGGGATACAGGTTGGAACAGCCTATCTTTTTACCGATGAAATCGTGGAAAGCAAATGTATAAAGTCTCAATATCGTGACATTATTATCCGGGAAAATGAAACCATGGTAATCGGCAAAAGCTTAGGACTGGCATCCAGGACCGCACCCACAAGGTTTGCCAGGATGATGCTTGAAACTGAAGCTGAGATGATAAAAAACAAGGATAGCCTTGAGAAAAGAAAGCGTGCCTTTGAAAAGAAAAATATCGGTTCTTTGCTCATAGGCGCAAAGGGCTTTCTGCCGGATTTTAAAAATCCAGGGCCTGAGAATTATACCTGGTTTGAAGATGAAGAACATCAGGAAAAGGGCAATTTTCTTGTGGGGGATAGCCTGGCCTTTTTTGATCGGTCTGTTACCATAAAGCAGATTCATGACAAATACTTTGAAACCAAATCAACACTTTTCAAAAATATCAACTTTCTGGAAGTTTTTTCAAGCCCGAAAAATAAAATTAATGATGAGATTGCCGTGGTGGGTGTCGGTTGTACCCTGCCCGAGGCTGATGATCCGGAAAGTCTGTGGGAGAATATCCTGGCTAAAAAATATTCCATCAGCCAGATGCCAGAATCAAGATTTGATCGCGATCTGTATTATGACCCTGACAAAAGTGCGGAAGATAAGACTTACACCATCCTTGCAGGGCATGTAGACCATTTTGAGTTTGACAAGGAAAGGTTCGGTTATGCTGAAGGTAAGGAAAAAAGACTTTCCCGCAGCCAGAAAATGGTGTTGCAGACCGCATATAAGGCCGTTGAAAATGCAGGGCTTATGGGGAATGACAACCGTCTTGTCTGTGATGATCCTGAAAGAACGGCTGTTATTATTGCCACCTGTCTTTCCAATGAACTGGGAAATGATGTTCAGCTCAAGTACTGGTTTCCGCAAATTGTTTCCATGATGGAAAAAACAGATGAATATCAAAGCTTAAGTGCTGAAGAAAAAGAGACGGTCAAACAGGTTTTAATGGAAGGCATGGAAGGTGAGAACAAAGGATATGATCCCGTCCATGGTATTTTACTGAACATTGAAGCCTCAAGGATTGCCCGCCACCTGGGTGTCAGGGGTGTAAATTATGTTGTGGATGCAGCCTGCGCATCCTCGGTGACTGCTCTTGACGCTGCAGCAGGAGAGCTTTTGTCCGGCGATTATGACCAGGTTATTGTGGGCGGAGTCAATACCCATCTGGCACCTGAATCCTTTATCGGGTTTGCAAAAATGGGAACTCTGTCCCAGAATGGATCATACCCCTTTGACGAGCGGGCTGACGGGTTTATCCTGGGTGAGGGCTCCGTTGTTTTTGTATTAAAAAGAATGAAAGATGCCATCAGGGATAAAAATAATATCTGGGGTGTCATCAATTCCATTGGTTCAAGTTCTGATGGCCGGGGCAAAGCCATTGCTGCACCAAACCCGACAGGGCAGGTGTTAAGTGTCCAGCGGTGTTTTGAAAATATCCGGCCCGGCATAAAACCTGAAGATATCGGATTTATTGAAGCCCATGGTACATCCACCACTATTGGTGATCAGGCAGAGCTTGAGACCTTGAATTCCATCTACAAGAATACCAGTGCCGGTATCTCTTCCATAAAATCCCAGGTCGGGCATCTTTTAGGATGTGCAGGATCAGCAGGGCTTTTAAAGGCATTATTGGCTATTAACAAAGGAAAACTGCCGCCCAATGGCCGGTTTGAAAAGCTTTCAAAAAATCATGATTTAAAAGGATCTTCCCTGTTTATTGTAAAAGATACACAGGAATGGAAATCTGAAAATAATACATCCAGGAAAGCCGCTGTCTCTTCTTATGGGTTTGGCGGTATTAATTATCATGTGGTTGTAGAGCAGATGACAGATAACTATCAATTGATTCCCAGAGATATTTTTATTGATCCAACCTATGATTTTAATGATGACCGGATTGTGGTTGCAGGTCTTGGCGTATTTCTTCCCGGGGCAAAAAACACAGAGGAGTTCTGGGAGAAACTTGAATCCGGGGAAAAACAATTGTCTGACATCCCTATTGAACATTTTGATAATGATGCCTATGCAAATCTCGATAAAAATTCTATTTACAGGCTTCCCAAAGTCACGGCAGGAGTTGTCAAGGACGTAAAGTTCAATAATTTGAAATACAGAATGCCCCCCATGATGGTCAAATCCATTGAAAGAGGACAGATCTTTGGACTTGAAGCCGCCAGCGAGGCGCTTGAAAGTTCAGGTCTTATGGATCAGTTGAGCGCTGCTAATAAAGTCGGTGTCATTATTGGCACCATCGCAGGAGAGCGACAAAGCAAAAATATTGTCAGGGTTCGAAAACAATTTATTGGTAATATCATTAAAAATTGTCAGAAGCTTGATGCAAAAAAACGCAACAAGGTTTCAGATGCGCTTGTGGAATCCATCCGGAATACGATTCCGGAGAATAATGAAGATACCACGCCAGGGCTTTTGTCCAACATTATCTCCGGCAGGATTGCCAATTATTTTGGATTGAATGGTGCCAATTACGTGATTGACGCATCCTGTGCCTCATCCTTCATTGCCATGCGAAATGCGGCTCGGAACCTGAAACACAAAGATCTTGACTTTGTACTGGCAGGCGGAGTTGACTGCAACCTTTATCCGGCAGTCCTTATGGCCTTTAAACGCCTGGGACTTTTGTCAGAAGGGGAATGCAATTTTTATGATTCAAGAGCTGATGGTTATGTCATGGGAGAGGGAGCAGTCATCCATATTATGACCACCTATAAAAAAGCTTGTGAGTACAATATGGAAATTTTAGGGGAGATCAACGAATGTGCTGTGCGCTCAAGCGTGCCGGATAATCTTCTTGCTCCTTCGGAAAAGACCTTTGTATCCACCATAAACGAAACATATTATAAATCAGGGATCAGAAAGAAGGATATCAACCATCTGGACCTGTTTGCATTTTCCAATATTTTTGGTGATATCGTAGAAAAGCAGGTGATTGAAAATTGTTTTGACCATGAAATGCATTGCGGAAACATAAAATCCCAGTTCGGGTATTTCAAAGCTGCCAACCCGGCTGTAGCCATGGCAAAGCTTATGCTCATGAACAGCAAGGGGAAAATTCTACCGGATTTTAATTATAATCCTGAGCATTCCATTTTAAATGATTGCAAAATTTTAAAACCTGCCCGGCAGATTAAGGTAAAGCCCAAAGGCCAGCCCTTTAGATTTGCAGCCAATGTCAATGGTATTGGCGGTAATCATTGCCATATGATCATGAGTACAATACCTGCCCTGCTTGAAAGAAAAGATAAGATTGTACAAGTAGAATTTAAGGCAGCAGCAGAAGATGATATCGTATTACTAGATCATGCGTATTCTGCTGATGACACGGGTAAAAAACTGAGAATGGTTGCTCTTCTTTCCGGCCAGGGTGCCCAGAGAAGCCGCATGATGAAGGACCTTTTTGAAAAAGATGCCCACATCAGAAAAGTGATGGAAAAAGGCGAACAGATTTTTGTTGAACAAAGGGGGTATTCCCTTTTAGACATGATGTTTGGCACGGATGATGCCATTAATTCAACCCAGAATACCCAACCTGCTGTCTTTCTTTCTTCTGCTGCCATTTACAGCCGATTGTCCCAGGAAGGATTTTCTCCGGATTACTTCATCGGCCACAGTGTGGGTGAATACACAGCTCTTTTTTGCAGCGGAATGCTTTCCTTTGCCGATGCCATGCGCTTGATCATTAAACGCTCGGATCTTATGCATGAAGCCACATTAAAGGTTCCGGGCAAAATCATGGTGGTATTTAAAAATGAAAAAGAGACAGAGCATCTCATCAGAAAATCTTTTATTTCTAACATTTATATTACCAATAAAAACAGTGAAAAACAGACGGCTGTTTCCGGTCAGGCTGAGGATATTGAAAAATTCTGCACCTTTTTGACCCAGCAGGAGATTTTTTACAAAAAACTAAACCTTACCGGGG
>JAHJDU010000188.1 GCA_018812385.1 Pseudomonadota bacterium | reverse complement strand
TGCTTTTATTTTTTTATCATCAAGGTCACAATGCAGCAGATCAAAATATTCTTTGACCATTGATCTTTCAAGGCCCAATTTATTTTTTCCTGCTTCAATCACCTTGTCAATATTGCGATACCCCAGGTCTTTTGATGCCAATAACAATTTATGGATTTCTTTTACCATGGACGGGTGTTTGCCCGCAAAAGAGCGCCTCACTACCCAGACAGCAAACACAAAGGGAAGTTGGGTCATATCATACCAGAGCTGTCCCAGGTCTATACAATACTCAAAAACTTGACCCCAGGGGTGTACAAGTGCTGCATCGCCTATAACCAGGGCGGCATCAGCAGAATTGGAAATCTGCTGATAATTATTTGTGGGCCCGACTTCAAATATGGGAGAAATATTTCTCTTGCGAAATATCATTTTCAGAAAAGCCGCGGCAGAAGCAGACTCCTGGGAAAACATCACCTTTTTGCCGTCAAGGTCATCAATGCTGTAATTGCTGGATAGAATAACACTCATAACCCTGCCGTTACAGGATATGGAAAGATCGGGAAGCAATAAAAGCTCCCTATGATTCATGGCGTAAAATGCTGCAGAGACAGGGCTTATTTTTATCTGCCCGGTTTTTATTTTTTGATTTAAAACAGCCGGCACATCTGACACCATTTTCAACCAGGGAGGCAAAAGGCCGTGATCAAGGCCAAAATAGACAGGAGAATCATTAATATAAGATATTTTCCCGATAGTTACCTGTTTATCATTCATTGGAAATTATTCTTTGTAAAAGATTTTTTTTATTCAATCCCTCAAGGGGTCGATACAAAAATTGAGCTTTTTTCCCCTTTGAAAGTGTACCAGTCACATGTTCAACACCCAGGGCCCTGGCACCATTTATGGTTCCCATGGCAACAATTGTTTGAGGATCAAGCCCGGGGTAATGCTTTTGTACAAAAGCCATTTCATCAAAAATATTTAATGAGGCACAACTTGCAAGGCTGTCTGTTCCCAGTGCTGGTTGTATGCCCTTTTGGATCATAAGTTCAATATCAGGCAGTTTTTTATGTAGATTCCAATTGCTCCTGGGACACACGCACACCTTTGTGTTTGACCGGGCCAGTATGTCCATATCCTTTTCGTTCACGTTTAACAGATGAACTGCAATGGTTGAAGAATCCAGCACCCCTATGTCATAGACATAGGAGACAGGTGTTTTTGATCCAATATTCCAGGATGAAAAGTCAATCCCCCGGGCCGTGAGAAAATCCGCCCAGGCTCCTTTTTTGCCATGGATAAACTCTGATTCATCATCTGATTCTGCCACATGGATGGAAAAAGGCAGTTCTTTTGATGTGGCAATTTTTTTTAATGCTTTGAGCAATTGCGGGGAAGATGTGTGAGGGGCATGGCCTGCAACGGAGAATGAAACAGACTCATTTTTCCGGGCAAAAACAGCAGGGATGTCTGATCCCAGAAACTCATGAAAACAAACACCTTTTAAAGCAGAATCTTCTATAAGGGGCCCTGTAATTCCCAGGGTTGAGATATCCCCCACATAAAGGGTGCCTGATTGTAATAAATCCTGAACAGAAATCCGGGCTTCTTTAATCAGTTTTTCTTTGCCTAAGGCTTCTCTTTTTTCCAGAAGCATTTTAACCCAGGACTTAAACCCCCTGTCAAAGGGCAGATAATTTTTTAAGGCAGACAACTCCAGATGCAGGTGTGCATTCACAAGGGGGGGCATTAATACGCCCGGGCCATGATCAATACTTTTTTCTTTTGGCCGGCCTTTGTGGACACCACAAATAAACCCGTTTTCAATTTCAATATATCCATTCTCAATAAGGGTGAAGGCATCCTTCATTATCCAGCCTGCGCCGTGGAGTTCTCTTTTATTGCAGTCTTTAATACAGATAAAATTTTTTAAATTCAGGGTCATAGCAGATTATAATAGCAGTCCCGCTGCCTTGGTTCAAAGCCTGCCTTTGTAATCAATCGTGTCAGTTCTTCTTTGGAAAGCATAAAGTCAACGCCTGCAGAAGCTACAACATTTTCTTCAATCATGGTGGATCCCATGTCATTTGCACCGAAAAAAAGTGCTGTCTGGGCAATTTTATCTCCCTGGGTCACCCAGGATGCCTGGATATTATCGATATTATCAAAAAACAACCGGCTTATGGCCAATACCCTCAGGTATTCCACGGCCGTCTTCTTTTTAACCAAAATTTTGGTATTATCCGGCTGAAAGGTCCAGGGGATAAAGGCTGTAAAACCATGGGTTTCATCCTGGAGGCTTCTTAGTTTATCCATGTGCTCAAAAATATGAAAATCTTTTTCAATATGCCCGAACATCATGGTGGCACTGGATCTCATGCCCTGCACATGGGCCTGTCGCATCACTTCAAGCCATTCTTCTGACGAACACTTGTTGGGAGACACTTTTTTTCTGATATCATCACACAAAATCTCTGCTCCGCCACCCGGAATAGAAGAAAGGCCTGCCTTTTTTAAAATCGACAGGGTCTGGGCGATGGACAGAGAAGTCTTTTTGGCAATAAAATCTATTTCAGGAGGGGAAAATCCATGAATATGGATATCAAAATTTTCTTTAATATAGGTTAACAAATCAATATAATAATCAAGGTCAAGGCCCGGGTGCATGCCCCCCTGCAAAAGAATCTGGGTCCCGCCAAGGTCGAGGGTTTCCTGAATTTTATCAAACAAATCCTGTTTTGAAATAATATATCCTTTGCCATTGTTGGGCGGTTCAAAGAATGCACAAAACCTGCAGCCCGAGGCACAAATATTTGTATAATTAATATTTCTGTCCACAACATAGGTGACAATTTTATCCGGATGATAATAAAACCGTTTCTGGTTTGCAAGACTTGCCAGGGTTAACAGATCAGCCTGTCTGAACAGGGCCAGGCCTTCATTGATATCTATTCTCTGATGGGCGCTTACTTTTTCAATAATTTGATGTAAACTATCCATTCTGGTCTTTCAACTCTTTAATGGGATGATAAAAAGAATCCCGTTCAACAGGTTCAAACCCGGCTTTTGTTATCATGTCCTCCATTTGCTCCTTTGTCAGTCCGACTGCTGATTTTGCACCGGCCATATGGGTGATCCTTTCTTCTATGATGGTCCCATCCAGATCATCAGCCCCAAAACTTAAGGCTACCTGGGCAAGTTTCTCCCCGATCATCACCCAATAGGCTTTGATATGATCAAAATTATCCAGCATAAGACGGGCAGCTGCCACATTTTTTAAATCATCCACGGCCGTGGTGGGAGGGATATGGGCAAGTTTTGTGTTTTCAGAATGAAATGCCAGAGGAATAAAAGCGGAAAACCCGTTAGTTTCATCCTGTAATTGTCTTAAGGTAATAAGGTGATCCACTCTTTCTTCAATGGTTTCAATATGGCCATACAGCATGGTGGCATTGGTTTTGATCCCGGCCTTATGAACAGCCTTTACAATCTCAAGCCATCGCTCATGACCTATTTTTCTTGGGAACAATTCTTTATGGATTCTTGAATTTAATATTTCCGCCCCGCCACCGGGCATCATTTCAAGCCCGGCGTGTTTGAGCTGTTGAATGGTTTGTTCAATGGAAAGCCCGGCAAGTTTGGAAAGATAATCAATTTCCACACTGGTAAAGGCTTTAATCGTGGCATTGGGCCTAACTTTTTTGACTGTCTTTAAAAGGTCAATAAAATAGTCAAAACTTAAATCTTCATTTAAGCCCCCCACAATATGCAATTCATTCACGGGCTCATCAATGCGGTCTAAAAGCCTTTTTTCAATCTCCTCAATGGACCAGGTATAAGCACCTTTTTCTTTGCGGTCCCTGGCATAGGCACAAAACCTGCATCTGTTTTTGCACACATTGGTATAATTTAAATGCTGATTATAAATATAAAACGCTTTATTGCCATGCAAAGACCGTCTGACATGATTGGCAACCTGGCCCAGACCGATCAAGTCATGGGTTTCATAAATATAAATCCCGTCTTCCTTGGAAAGACGGGAATTGTTTAAGACTTTTGAATAAATTCCTTCAAGTCTTTTATCAATAAAAGATATATCCATTGGTGTCTCTTTGTTTTATCTTTTTTTTAAAGGACCTTGATCAAAAACATCCCTGTCCTTTATGCATCCCCCTGGTTTATTTCTGAAATCATATCTGCAATATTTGAAGCCATTTGGGCCACTTTATTTTCCTGTTCAAGACTTATTGGAGGATCTGGGTTCACATCCGTATCCAAATCTTGAAACAAAGCGTCCTCGTCCTGTCCTTCATCCTCTTTTCCCGGAGTTGAAATTTCCAGACATTCGCCCTGCCTGTTAACCATCACAGATAAAGGAACCTTGATTTCAAAATCAAATTTATAGGCAATCGTATCATTACAAACCACAAGGTCACCATTTTCGCACTCTATTTTTTCCTGGAGTGTGAACTTGTGCTTTTCCATCAGCATTTTTCCAATGGCTTCCCAATCCAGTGCTGCATTTATTGTATCAATAAACTTTTTTTCATTTTCCTTAATTCTCTCAGAATTTATAAATTTCATGAAATACCTCTTTATTTAAAGAAAAAATGTAATTCCTCAGCTGCCCTTAAATATGCGTCAGCTGCCGGACTTTTTATATCATGCAGTACAACAGGGATCTTTAATTCCTTAGAATTTTTAATGGCCACATCATGGGGAATAAATGTATTGAAAACCAATTTTTTTACATCGGA
>JAHJDU010000187.1 GCA_018812385.1 Pseudomonadota bacterium | reverse complement strand
GGTCTCATACTGCTCAGACCACATTCCAGGTTTTTGAGCGCGTACTGGAAAAATGAAAGCGTATCCGCTGGTTCTGCACGATGCCTTTTCTCATTTTCCTTCCCAAAATCCTCCTTGGACCATTTTCAGCGGTTCCTTAAGTCTTCTGGCCCACAAACAGATAGCCGGGCCTAAAATTTTATATTGCCATACACCGCCCAGACTTCTTTATGACCAGAGGGATTTCTATTTTAGTCAAACGGCTTTTTTAAATCGATCGGCTATGATGGTATTGATGTATCTTTATCAAAAGGTTTATGAAGATGCTTTCCGAGCCATGGATATTATCATAGCAAATTCTGAAAATGTTCAAAAAAGAATCAAACAATATTTATCCGCAGATTCAGTGGTTGTTTATCCTCCTTGCGACACGACCGGTTTTGGATGGCTGGGACAGGAGGATTACTATCTTTCAACGGCCCGGCCTGATTTATTGAAACGGGTTGATGTGATTGTCAAGGCTTTCCTGAAAATGCCGGACAAAAAGCTTGTGGTGGTTTCCGGCGGAAGTGAACTGGTGCGGATTCGAAAGTCTGTATAGCGGGGTCTGACCCCGATAAGTTTTTGTTTTTACATAAGATATTGTCTGAATCAGGGGCTGAAAAGGTCTTAGTGTGTGCTTTTTGATGGTAAAAAGGGGTGTTTAAGAATGGTGAATGAATAGCATGAGGTCGGACATTAAAAAGTGTTGTTGTGAAATAAAGCATAACCATGCGAATTTTGGGAACATCTATTCTCCCATATCTCTTAAAAATTTATCAATGACAATTTTTGAATACCATCGCCCTTTCTGAATCATTTCTTCAACAACAGGTCTTATTTGACGGATGATATTTTTGTTTTTTGCCACTTTCAAAATAGAAAGTGTTCTTACCACCGGCAAATCAAAGAGATTGGCAATTTGATACCCGGCATTTTCATCAATGATGACGACGTCAGCTTCCATCTCTTTTGCCAGTGCAATGGTTTCCGCTTCACCTTTATCTAAATCTTTCATGAGAAAATCGGTGATCTCTTTATTCTGAATGGAAACGGTTTCAACCCACTTATAATCGCAAAAACTGAACCCTGGTTTGTCAAGGGCTTTCAATTCCCTATTTACAGCTTGTGCGATGATGATATGTCCAAAAAGTTCCTTGAGAATAAATTCGCATCCCACAGAACTGAGAGATATTATTGGCGTTGCGTTTGATATGACAATCAGACTCATTTTAAAATTTTTTCCAATTCAAGCGCATCCTTTTGAATTTCTTCAAGCTCTTCATCTGTGTATTTAAAAATTGATTCACCATTGAAACGCAAATAATCTATGAACTCAAATCGGCTCAAACCGGCAAGGTCTGCGGCTTTCCCCAATGAAAGCAACCGGTTCTTATAATAACGAATTGCAGCTTGTTGTCTGATATCTTCAGCAAACTCATCTGGCGATTTGTGGAGGGTTATTAACACCTCATAGGGAACTTTTATTTTGACTTCATAAGCTTTCATGTTGTCTCCTTTCAAAATATTAATTCAATAGTATAGGAATTTTCATTTTGCTTGACATCAAATCAAAATAGGTTGTGAAAAGTCCCCACGATAGTGAACTGAGTTCTAATATAAATTGTTTTATCCGTTAAAACAACAGAATTATTTAAGTAGCATGGATTAAAAATCCGTCAAGACCGTTGGATCAGATAGATTATTTCAGATGGAGAGAAACAGTCTAAAGCGCAGGAAAAACTTGGGAATTGAAAAACCAAAAGGCTGAAACCGGATTAATGGGAAAAGCATAATTTTAATAAAAGTTAAAGCCCGATGTTTACCATAAATTTGACATCCCAATGGATGGCCGCGATATATACGGCAGTCGTATCCATGGGGCTAACCTTTGTTCTTGGGCGCCTGCTGGGCCCAGAGGCATTTGGTACCTATAGCAATATCCTGACACTGGCCTCGCTTTTTTTCATTCTCCAGGATGGGGGTTTTAAAACTCTCATTTTCAGAGAAAAAACACTGCCCACACCCAGGCTGCTATTGCACAAAACAGAGAACGTCTGTATGCAGCAGCCGTTGGAGCATGTGCCTTGTTTAACATTGGGTTGAATTTTATTCTGATTCCTGAATTTGGAGGGATTGGGGCGGCCCGGGCGACTATTGCGACGGAGGCATTGTTAACTCTTATATTGGTTTTAAGTTTTAAGTGGAAACATGGCAGAAAGAATAAAAATTCTTGTTAATGCAATCCCTCTGAATAACATCGGCACGGGGATTGGTCGTTACCTGAAGTGCCTCTATACTGAAATGGAGAAGGCCTATGGTGACAGACTTGAGATTTGTTATTTTGACGGTGTAAATGTTTCATCAACCATGCCCTGTGGTCCTGAGAATCTGGCCAGGTGGTCCAGGTGTATTGATCTTTTCTGGAAACTGCCGGCTTATCCTGCTTTTCTGCTTCGCTTAGGGATTCATTTTAAGCGGGAACTGATTTTTCATCGACTGGTAAAAGATTTTGATATCTATCATGAGGCAGGGTTTTTCCCCTTTGCTGTACCATCCCATGTCAAAACGGTGTTTACCTTGCACGATCTTTCAGTGATACGTTTTCCTGAGCATCATCCATTGGAGCGGGTGTTTTACTATCGTCTTTTTTTCGCAAGAGATGCAAAAAAGTGGATCATTTTTTGACAGTTTCCAGGTTCACTCAAAAGGAGATGGAGAGGTTTCTTGACATTGGATCAAAAAATATATCAGTGGCGCATCTTGCCCATGATCCAACCCTGTTTTATCCAAAACCACAAAAAGAGGTGAACCGGTTTTTGGCGGATAAGGGCTTCCAAAAAGATATTTTCTTTTTGTGGGAAGCGGAGATCCCAGAAAAAATATGGACATCATCCCCAAAGCCCTGGAGAAAGCAGGGCTTCAGGAACCGCTTGTTGTGGCTGGCTGGTCTGGATGGAGCGACAGGATGTCATGGAATAATGTCATTCCACTTGGATATATCAGCGATGAAGAACTTGCCTGTTTGTATTCTGGTGCTCTGGGTCTGATTTTACCCAGCAGTTATGAAGGCTTTGGGCTGCCGTTGCTGGAGGCCATGGCCTGCGGCTGTCCCGTGGTGGCTGCCAAAGAAGCCAGCCTGCCGGAAGTCGCAAAAGATGCTGCCCTTTATATGAAAGGACCTCGAGACATTGAAAGTCTTGCCGGGATACTTGAACATCTTGCTTCAACACCCGATGTCCGCAGACAATTGACGGAGAAAGGTCTGGAGAGGGCCAAGGAATTTTCATGGTCCCATACTGCTCAGACCACATTCCAGGCTTTTGAGCACGTATTGGAAAAATGAAAGCGAATCCTTTGGTTCTGCACGATGCCTTTTCTCATTTTTCTTCCCAAAATCCCCCCTGGACCATTTTCAGCGGTTCCTTAAGTCTTCTGGCTCACAAACAGATAGCCGGGCCTAAAATTTTATATTGCCATACACCGCCCAGACTTCTTTACGACCAGAGGGATTTTTATTTTAGGCAAACGGCTTTTTTAAATCGACCGGCTATGATGGTATTGATGTATCTCTATCAAAAGGTTTATGAAGATG
>JAHJDU010000186.1 GCA_018812385.1 Pseudomonadota bacterium | reverse complement strand
TGGCAATCTTGAAATTTGATTTCGCATTCTTGAACTGGCGGTCAAGTTCCTTTCGGTTGTCCTTTGTTCCGAGAAGGTCCCAGAGTTTTTTCGGATCATCTTTGCCCCGGGTCATTACCATTTTGATTTTCTCTATCGGCTTGATTTCTTTACGCTCTTTTTCCGACAGCGTTACGCCTTCATCACACTCCCGAATTTCCACCCATTTTGGCCGGATGTTGATAATCTTTTTATACAAATCATAGGCAATTTGCCTGCTGGATGATACAAACATAATTTTTCCGAGAACTGTGGCACCTTCTTCCACTCTTTTTTCGTAGTGTTGAATAAAATCCCTGGCAACTTCTTCAAGGCGGTCCGGGTCGCCCAGGATTACTTCCATGTTTGTAACGGCTTTTTTACTTTCCTCTATCTGGTAATCATTTGTTCCTTCATCAGCACACTGCTTGTAATACTCCTCTATTTCCTGAAGTTTTTTCTCTTCAAGAAGCACCTTGGCGGCTCTGCCTTCGTATACAATCCGAACCGTAATATTGTCCCGCACAGATTCTTTCATGGTATAGGCATCGACAACCTTACCGAAAACATCAAGGGTGGCATCAATAGGTGTTCCGGTAAATCCCACATAAGTCGCATTGGGCAATGAGTCGTGCAGATATTTTGCAAAACCAAAGGTTTTCTTCACACCATTTGCAGTCAGCCGTATCTTTTGGTCGAGATTGATTTGGGAACGATGCGCCTCATCAGAAATACAGATAACATTTGCTCTGTCTGTGAGAAGCTTCATGTCTTCTGTAAATTTCTGTATGGTGGTAAGAAAAACACCACCGCTATTTCTATCCTGCAAATGATTCCGCAAGTCTTCCCGGCTTTCAACACTTACTACAGTTTCATCTCCGATGAATTTTTTGGCATTGGTGAATTGGCCGGAAAGTTGATCATCCAAATCTGTCCGGTCGGTAATCAATACAATTGTCGGGCTTGAGAAATGAGTACTTTTCATCAGGAGGCGGGTCAAATAAAGCATGGTGAAGCTTTTGCCACTGCCAGTAGCCCCGAAATACGTACCCCCCTTACCATCCCCGTCCGGCCGCATATTTGCTTTAATTGAATGGAACAGCTTGCGGGCAGCATAATATTGCGGGTATCGGCAAACGATTTTGACATCTTCCTTGCTGGTATCGGGAAAGAAAATGAAATTGCTGATTATATCAATAAGGCGTTCCTTGTTGAACATCCCTTTAACCATCGTATACAGTGAGTTGATACCATCAACATCCTTAAGCTCGTTTCCGGCGATCTTGCGCCAGGCATAAAAGAACTCATAAGGGGCAAAGAGAGAACCGGCCTTGTTGTTCACTCCATCACTGATAACACAGAAAGCATTGTACTTCAATAATTCGGGAATATCACGGCGGTAACGTATGGTAAGCTGGTCAAAAGCATTCTTGATGGTGGTATTTTCTTTGATGGCACTCTTGAACTCAATGACGACCAGCGGAATACCGTTGATATAGACAATTGCATCGGGTATGCGCTTTTCATATCCCTGAATCTCAATCTGGTTCACAATCTTACAAATATTATGACTGCTATCGTAGGGGATAGCTTCTTCCGCTACTATAGTCGTTACCTCATCCGATTTCGGGGTTAGTGTGGGTGGCAGATTGCGGTAATCAATTAATTGGATATACAGGTCCTTGCGGGTACGATCTTCCCGTTTGAGAATTAATCCATCTGCAACAAGTTTAATGATTTCCTTGTTACTTTCGTATAGCGCTGATGCAGGATAAAGCTCAAGCTTTCTGATTATGGAATTAATTTCGTTCAGGGTTATGTCATCGGCAGAATACCTGTTCAGCAGATACTGCTTCAGATCATCACAAAGCAGAACGTCCGGTAATTCTTTGTGAATTTTTTCACCGGTGAAGTGTTTGAATCCCTCTTTTTCAAAGAGCTCGATTACTGCTTGTTCCAATTTCTCTTCCGTGAATTTCATTTCCCGTCTTTTCCACTTTTCTTTTCTATCTGTTTTATGTCATTTTCCAACTCTTTTAAGCTGCTTTCAAGGGACAGCCTTTTTTGGTCTTCTTTATATTTTTCCAATTCCAGGTTTGATTTTTCCAAGGCCACTTGATGGCTTATTTTTCCGGCATGGGTAAGAAGTTCTCTGCCGTTTAACTGCAAGATGGTGTCAAGCCTGGCAATCCAGTCCTTCATGTACATGGGCGTGTGCTGCTGCGCCATTGTCTCTGCAAAGGCAAGGTATTGTTCGACCAATAATCCGAGAAGTTTTATTTCTGCTTCATTCAGGTAGTTCTTGGCAATACTGACGTCACTTTTCTTAATTTTACCAGTATTATCCTTGTCATAGGAAATCATCCCCATAAGCGGCAAAGAACCATCCGCTCTTCTGTAAATCAATTCTGCAGCAGTTTGACTGCTGATGGCCCAGAGCAGTTTGTTTTGCACAATCTTAAAAAATTCAACAGTGATTTCCTCTTTGGGGTCATAATCTATGCTGGTTGTATAAATATCCTTGATTTTCTGGTAAAAAAATCTTTCAGACAGGCGGATTTCCCGCAGGCGATCCTGCAACTCATTGAAATAGTTCATTGAGCTGCCGGATTTAAATCGTTCATCATTCAGGGCAAACCCTTTAACAATGTATTCTTTCAGTCTTTTTGTCGCCCAG
>JAHJDU010000185.1 GCA_018812385.1 Pseudomonadota bacterium | reverse complement strand
CTCCTTCAGAGGATGAAGAGGCTACCGCGGATCAAGATGAGACCACTGTTGCAGATAAAGAGGACAGCGGGCTACAGGATAATGATAAAAAAAAATCCGGATAATAATGAAGATGACTCTTCAGAAGACAAGGATCTGAACAAGGCCGATAACACATCAGAACACGATAAGATCGATAAGATATGAGCGACCAAGATAAAAGCCCTTTTACAGAGCATCTAGGAGAGCTCAGAGACAGACTGGTCCGTTCCTTTATTGCTGTCGCCATCGGTTTTGTGGCGGCTTATTCTTTCAAAGAAAAATTATTTGAAATTTTGAACGCCCCCCTGGTCACTGCAATGGGTGACAATGGAAACGCCAAAATGATTTTCACAGGGCTTCCTGAAGCATTTTTTACCTATCTTAAAGTATCCCTGCTCGCGGGAATTATTCTGGCAACCCCTGTCCTTTTTTATGAATTATGGATGTTTGTATCCCCAGGCCTTTACAGAACTGAGAAAAAATATATTTTACCCATTGTGGTTCTCTCGGTTTTCTTCTTTCTTATTGGTTCGTCTTTTGGATATTTTGTTGTTTTTCCCTATGGATTTAAATTCTTTTTAGGATTTGCCACGGAAACCATCCATGCCATGCCATCCATGAAGGAATATCTTTCATTTTCCTCAAAAATGCTTCTGGCATTTGGCTTTGTTTTTGAACTGCCCCTGGTTTTAACTTTTATGGCCAGGATGGGACTTGTTACTGTCCCCTTTTTAAAAAAAAATAGGAAATATGCTATATTGATTTTCTTTATTGGTGCAGCGATCATCACGCCTCCGGATGTCGTCACCCAGATTATGATGGCCGTGCCCCTGATGGTTCTTTATGAAATCAGCATTATCGGTGCCAGGGTATTCGGGAAAAAAAAGGCTGAAGAAATTGATGATGAAAACAATGAAGAAAGCGAGGATATCAAATCACCGCCAGACAAAGACGTAAAAGAAAAATAAGTATAAAACTGGCAAGTTTTTAGTATTGACTTTTTAATGATTTTGGGTATAAAAACTTGAGTAAATAACCAGTGATCTGGAAAAATCACTGGTATAAAGGCAAAATAAATTTTTAACAATTAATGGAGTAAAATAAGTTATGAACAAAAAACTACTGACTTTGCTTTTAGTAGCAGGGATTGCCGTAATTTTTGCTGCGACAGGTCTTTATGCAGGAACAGATGTTGCCGACACAATTACAATGGACTACAATAAATACAAAAAAAGAACAAAACAACCACCCAACTCTAAATTCATTGAATTCACACACAAGAAACACAATGAAGAGTATAAAATTTCCTGTGGCGACTGTCATCACGACAAGGACAATAAGCCCCTTGATCTTAAAGCAGGTGACAATGTCCAGAAATGCGTGGAATGCCATACAAAACTTGAAAAAGAAAAAAAGAAAAAAGGAGAAGCAGCAGACATTCTGGTACTTGAAAACGCCATACACAAAAACTGTGATGATTGTCATGAAAAGGTCAATATTGAAGCCGGAGACCCTAAAGGGAAAAAAGGCCCTGCACCCACCACCTGCACAAAATGCCATATATCTTTAAAGAAAAAATAATAGTTTTATAAAAGCGTTTTTTCGCTTTAAAAGAGGTTTTCCAGAATCTGGAAAACCTCTTTTTTTATGGAATCTTTATTGATTTGATTATTTATTGGGATAGAGATGCTTTGAACGCTCTTGCTTTTTTGATCAGAGCAGGAGCCCAGGAAGGACTGCCCAGGGCATGAATATGGGTGTAGGTCCCAAAAGTATTTTGTTTAAAAAAACCATCCTTTTTGTCAAGGATACCTTTGCCCCGTTCCATTTTAAAGGCCATTTCAGGGTCCTGATAATCAATATCCAGGATACTGGAATATCGGAATTCGTGACCCTTTAAGGTTTCACCTATTTTAAAAAATGGATTCTCATTAACAACGGCAACCTTGGTGTAGCCGTGCCCTTGCGGTTGTTTGGAAAGCCCGAATTTAATAGGAAGAATCCCGGACATGGGATATTCTTTACCGCTCAACAGGATGCTTGTACCCAGAAATATCAAGCCCCCGCATTCAGCATAAATTGGAAGTCCTTTTTGAGATAGATTTCTCAGATTTTCCCTGAAAGATATATTTTGCGCAAGCTGTGGTGCATGGGTTTCAGGAAAACCGCCTCCCATATATATGGCATGAACTTCTGGTATGCTTTCTTCTATCAAAGGGCTTATAAAAACAATTTCAGCGCCCAGTTTTTCTAAAGCATTAATATTGTCTGGATAATAAAATTGAAATGCTGAATCCCTTATGATACCGATTGTAACTGTATCAGTTCCGCTCAATTTCACTTGTGAAAGATTGATTTGCAGTATCATTTCAGGATCTATGCTGTGGCATTCAAAGGTTACAGCCTTATAGAGTGCATCCAGATCTATATTGTCTCTGGCAACTTTGGTGACAGCGGCAATCGCCTGCTCAGAAAAAGAGTGTTCCTCGGAGGTAACAAGCCCCATGTGTCTTTCAGGAAAATCCTGGGCCTTTAACTTTGGAACAGCCCCAAATACAGGGATATTACAAAAATTTTCAATATTTACCCTGACTTTTCCTTCATGCCTTTTCCCAGCTATCTGGTTAAGAATAACACCGCAGATATTGACATCAGGATCAAATTTCATGCAACCCATCAGCAATGCTGCCATTGTTCTGGTACTTTTAGTACAGTCCAGAACCAACAGAACTGGCAGATTTAAGAGTTTTGCAAGCTCTGCAGTCGAAGTAGAGCCGTCCGTATCAATACCGTCATAAAGACCCCGGTTGCCTTCAACAACAGCTATGTCGCAATGTCTTGAATTTTCCTGATAGGATTGTTTAACAATTGGAGGGGTACAAAGAAAGGTGTCCAAATTATAACAAGGACGTCCGGCTGCCTTTGAAAGCCAGCCGGCGTCAATATAGTCAGGTCCTTTTTTAAATGGGGAGACCTTAAGGCCTTTTTCTTTCCATGCAGCAGTGATCCCTAAGGAGACAATTGTCTTGCCCGATCCACCCCTAAGGCCGGCAATAATAATTCCCGGAACCTTTTTACCACCCTTTTGCATGGATAAATATAAAACTTACCTTATTCTTACTCTTCGCCTTCAGACGAGTGCTGGATACCACCGCCCTTGAGCCCATACATGGTTGTACTTCCGGAAGACCAGTATTCAAGCACTTCATCTTGAACCATTTTAGTAATAACTTTTTTAATAGCTCTTGGCTTGTCATCCGGAAAAATTTTCGAGAAATCATTAAAATAGAACTTGGTTTTGGTCTTGGACTTTTTGTTTATCCAATCCACGACTGCTTTGGTTGCTGCTTCCTTATTATCAAGAAGTTCACTCATTGTCATACTCCTTTGAAATCAAAATGGATGAGCCGGAGTACACGAGGTGCACTCCGGCTTTATCATAGTATTTAACAGGTAAAGCTCAATAAACGAAGCATATTAGAACTTGAACTGAGTTGATTGACGCCAGCTCATGTATGCCTGCTGACGGAAATCATCAATAAGGTGATGGGTAAACTCAAGCTCACATACCTCAAAGAATTTTTCCCATCCGATTCTTTCTGCCCAGTCGCCCAGACGTTCATACTTATTCGCACCATTGGAATATGCATTAACCATCTGATTGATAGCCTTTGTCATGGAAGGCCATCTTGGCATCTCATTGGGCAAAAATGCCACAACAACTTTAGAAAATTTCGGAACGGAAATTCTGTTGGAAACTTTACCACCTGCCATGAGAACAATACCATCCCCTTCAGTATCAGCAAGAGGCATGGACGGACACATGGTATAGCAGTTACCGCAGTACATGCATCTTTCGTTTTTAACTTCCACGGATTTAACTTCTGTGCCGTTGGCAAGTTTAACCTTGGACGGTTTGATAGCTGCTGTAGGACATGCAGAGATAGCCAGAGGAATTTCACAGAATTTGTCAAGATATTCATGATCCAGCATGGGTGGTTTTCTGTGATATCCAAGAATCGCAATATCAGAACAATGAACCGCACCGCACATGTTCAGGCAGCATGCCATGGAAACTCTAAGCTGAGCCGGAAGTCTCATGTCCTGGAAATCTGTGAACAACTCATCCATGGTAGCTTTTACCGTACCCGAGGCATCTGTTGCCGGGGTATGACAATGGATCCAACCCTGGGTGTGAACGATATTGGTAATACCGGCACCCGTTCCGCCAATGGGAAATTTAAAGGAACCGCCAGGAAACTTTCTGGAAGCCAGATCGTTTTTCAGGGGCTCTACCTTATCTTTTGAATCAACCATGAATTCAATATTGTTACGGGTAGTAAAACGAAGATGCCCGTCACAATGTTTGTCAGCAATTTCACAGATTTCATTAATATGAGTGGTACTCATCAAACGACAGCCACCAACTCGTACTGTATATACTTCGTCTCCTGAGTCCGCAACATGAACAAGAACGCCTGGTTCAAGGATTTCATGGTGAGACCATTTGCCTTTGTTTTTAGCAATCACAGGAGGATAAAATTCATTGTAATCTTTCGGACCGATGTCTGAAATTCTGTTTTCCATCGGTTTGGCTGGATTATAACCAGTAGAAATAAATGCCATTATAATTCTCCCTTTTTATCTAAGATGATGTTTTCTGTATTCGTCAACATCACGTTCCCAGCCGCCTTCAACCTCATCTTCTTTCCAGAAGATATAGGGGTTGGTTCTCGGATATTGAACGTGCTGCGGCACTGCATCGATACCAGTTACTTCAAGAAGCTTCTGGAAACCCTGACGCATGATCAGCTCACCAAGTCTTTCACGGTTTTTACCTTCTTCCATCCACCAATCCCAGACATTTTCAACCACTTCTGTAATTGCTTCGTAATCATTGTCAGGATTTACTTCTACAAATGGAACAAGAAGAGAACCCATCTGGGCACCATCAAGGATCGGAGCTTTTGCACCGACCAGAATGGAAAGACCTGTATCTTTACCGATTTTAAGGGCTCTTGGCATTACATTGATACAATGCATGCAACGGGTACAATTGGCATCATCAATGAAAAGTTTTTTATTTTTAAACATCATGCATTTTGTGGGACAAAGACCTAAGACTTCTTTTTCAAGGTCAAATGGACCCCAGTCTTTGCTGCCGCGGAATGCGCCGGCATTTGCAGGATATCCAGCATCCTTTTCAACATATTTGTTGACAGCATCCTGGTCAATCCGGATATTGTCTTTCCATGTACCGATAAAAGACATGTCAGAACGTGCAATAGATGCAACGCAGCAGTTGGGACAACCATCAAATTTAAATTTAAACTTGTATGGGAAAGCAGGTCTGTGAAGCTCATCCTGGTATTCATTGGTCATAAAGTGAACAAGTGCATTTGTATCATAGCATGCATATTCACATCTGGAGCTGCCAAGGCAGTCAGCAGGTGTTCTCAGGTTGGAACCTGATCCGCCAAGATCCTGGCCCATATCATGGGTCAATGTCCAGAAAATTTCTTCAATCTGGGGAGTGGTGGTACCCAGAAGAATGATATCACCGGTTGCACCATGCATGTTGGTTAAACCGGAACCTCTTAAGTCCCACAGTTTGGTCAGCTGTCTTAAATAATCACTTGTATAGTATTTTCCAGCAGGCTGGGCTACACGCATTGTATGGAAATGCTGTACACCAGGGAACATTGCCGGCTGATCACAATATCTGCCGATAACACCACCGCCATAACCGAAAACACCTACAATACCGCCATGTTTCCAGTGGGTTCTACCATGCTTGTAAGAAAGCTCCAAAACACCCAAAAGGTCATCTACACAGTCCTGGGGAATCTGGAATTCAACACCTTCTTCATTCTTTGCTCTGACTTCAGCCTGTTGTTTCAGGTCAGAGACAAAACTAGGCCAAGGGCCGGATTCCAGCTGGTCCAGTAAAGGAGTCTCATGTTTTGCCATTTACTTACCTCCGTTAATAGTTAATTTACACTCAATTAATGAAAAGTTTTTCCAAACTTGCCATTTAATAGTTTAATTCTTTGTTATTCCAGAGTGTTATAAAAACGCCATGTTTTTCCCGGGAATAACTTAAGCAAAATAACATTGCTGATATAAAATTTCTGTTTGAACATGTCAATAAAAAACGTTTTTTTAAACGTTTTTAAAAATTGAGTGCAAAAATTTGCAATGGGATTCAAACTTTCCTGTTATCACTTCTATTTCTGAAGGGTCAAGATGACAGGATTCTAAAATATTTTCCAAAAGGCCCATTATCTGTTCCAAATTGAATTGCCGGAAAAACTCAATAAAAATTGATCTTAAATCCCCATAATCATAATCCAAGGATTTTTCATCCAGGGCAGACAAAAACCCGTCAATGGTTGAACTTACCATTTGTTCTCCGAGCATAACCATCCTGCCTGTGCCATTTATTCGATCCAGGCGCATTCTTAATGTCAGATTCAGAAAGAAAAACAACAGGGATGGTAATATATGTTTTTTTTTATTTGCTTCATTTGTGCCAAATGGTGTTAATGAACCATAGCCTCTAATGGTAATCAGCCTGATATGAACTTTGCCATCTTCCTGTCTTACAATAAAATCCCCGGCTGCATGATGCCAGGGGAAAATCTGATCAAAGGTTTTAATATCATAGTAGTAGGTCAAAATTCTGGATATCTCTTGATAAATTGGAAGAGCGCTTGTTTCTGAAATATAGTGCCGCTTTCCGTCAGATTCCCATATCGAGATTTGCTTTCTGCCTTGGTCTTTAGTGACATGGAATTCTTTGAAGCCGTCAAACCACTCTCCTAAAAAAAACCCGATACTGCCTTTATCTGTTTTTATGACATCAACTCCAAAGACCTGGGGAAGATAGCGTTTCAAATATATTTTATTCAGGCCAGATATCAATTGATATTCTTTTTCAATTAATGACAGGCCCGGCTTTGATACTGCCCCGTTCAGAACAAATAAATAAATGCGATATTCAGTAAGCGCAACCTGAATTTTTAAGGGATGATAAAAAGCACCATGTTTTTCAAGGAAAAGGGTAATCTTGCAAATCTGATCCGTTTGAACGGATATATCATAAATAATCTCAAGACCTGATTTCAATATTGAAAAATCATTTTCCGATAAAAACATAGAAGAGGCTAAAAAGTAATCCCCAATTGTAAAACCTGAATCTTTGGTTGTATATTCTGAATGGATGTGGCTGGCAAACCCGGTGTTTTCTCCTGACAATGGAATTTTCCATAACCTCGAGCCAGGGAAAACCTGATTTTCTTCACCAGATATAAAAAAATAAAAAAGACTATTATCCACTATGTTTTTCTGTGAGGTGCAAGTTCGTTTTTCAGCTCCTGGGCAACCGGGTAACCGAGCTCTTCGGCCTTATCACAATGGGCAATTGCTTTATCAAATTCATTGTTTTCAAGGTATGCTACAGCAAGATTGTTATGGGCCACAGGAAATTCAGGTTGCACTTTAATTGCTTCCAGATTTGCTTTGATACCTTCCTGCACAAGTCCTTTCATAAAATAAGCAGTACCAAGCGTGACATAGGCCTGGACAAAATTCTTGTTATGAATGATGGCCTTTTTAAGATTTTTAATGGCCTTATCAACTTTTTCTTCATCTTCTTTTGGATCTTTGCCGTCAACCAGTTGAAGAAGGACAAATGCCATGTTACCATACCCTTCTGCAAAACCGGCTCTTGCCTTTGTAGCGCGCTGGTTGAACCTGTAGCACCCTTCAAGATCTTTTCTCTGCAGACAGATACCGCCTAAAAGGACATAGGCCTCAGCAAGTGACGGGCTATTGTCTATGGCTTCATGGAGTTCATTTTCAGCCTCAACATACTCCTGCTTTCCCAGAAGGGCCACAGCAAGATTATAATGGGTTGTACCGCATTCATCATTTTTAATAAGCTGGCTTCTTAACCGCGCAATATGCTCATCTGCATCTTTTGGCAGGGGGGTTCCCTGATTAATGTTAGTCATTATTGATATCCTCTTAAATATTTAAGTTGTTTAAATTCTTATTTAAAACTCTGCATATTATTTCCGACACAACATTGTGTCAAGACCATTGAAAATAATCAATAAGTTTAATTTTGGCTTGAACCAAGTTTAAACTTGTGATAGCAAGTAGTTGTAGTAAAATCCATTGGAAAATAATTTATTTACACACCTAGGAGTAAAACATGCAACCAGGATGCTATACAGCATTGATCACCCCTTTTAGTCAGGCAGGCGAGCTTGATATAGAAGGTCTTGAACAGCTTATCAATTTTCAGATTAAAAACGGTATCACAGGGATACTTG
>JAHJDU010000184.1 GCA_018812385.1 Pseudomonadota bacterium | reverse complement strand
TTTTTTTTATTAATTCTATAATTAATTACTAAAGTGCGCAGCATCTCAGTGTTCTAATTGACAGTCATATTAATCTGAAGTATTAAATTGATATCCTTATATTAAAGGATTACCAGTACAGTATATGTCCGGGTAATGATACTTTTTTAACGGGAGAAAAATACAAAACGGAGGTGAACGGAATGAAATACATCGTAACAACAGAAAAATCAATTGAACAGGCTGTTAAAAATTTAGAGGAGGCAGTGACTCGAAATAAGTTTGGCGTTTTGCATATTCATGATTTAAAAACAACCAAAACAATCATTGGTGAAGCGAAATAAGTCGCTGAATTATATTTTGATAAGGTGTCAAAATTATATGAAAATTTGTTGAAAAATATTCCAAATTTTCTTTGTATTTTAGAACAAAAACTGTAAAATTAATTGACAAGCAAGGGGCTTCGGGTGTACTGTTTCCCTCTATTTCGATGCGGAAGTGCGCGGCTCACTGGTGGGGCCCTCGGACTTCAAATCCGATGTAAGGCGCTAACTACGTCTTGGGTGGGTTCGATTCCCATGCACTTCCGCCATTTATATTAAATTTCCGAATAAATCAATTTACAACAAAAGACGTATCTGGTATATTTTAAAAAGCTAATTGATATGAATTCATCTTCTCTGGAAGCACTTAATTATTTCACATCCTTTTGGCTCCATTCGTAATCTGGTTTTGATACCCAATTCCCCTTTGGCCTAGGACATACTTCCTTTTCACATTGTCTAAAATAATTTAAATCTTTTATGAAATAAAAGGAGGGCATTATGGCCGTAAAAATACTGATACCCTATAATTTTACCTTGAATGACGAAAAGTCTATTGATTTTGTTGGCCACAAGTATGCCAAAAAAAAAGATGTTGAAATCACTTTGTTTCATGCCTTTACCCCTGTTCCTGAAATCGATCCCCGCAATAATCCCATCATGGACAAAGTGATTCGTAACACGGCTTACCTGCGGGGCCAGCAGCAGGAGCAAAAAGATGCCTTGGAAAAGGGCAGGCAAAAACTGATAAATTACGGATTTGCCGGTCATCATATTCATTGCCTTTACATGCCGATACGAAGGGATATTGCCGATGATATCATCTGGCTTTGGAAAACTGAAAAATTTGATGTGGTTGTTCTGAATCGAAATCCTGGCAATATTATCAACTATTTCAGCAGAAGCATTTCAAAAAGAGTTATCAGGCATGTCCACGGAGGTGTCGGAGTTGATATTGTGAATTAAAAACAAATCAAATATAATGGTATGGTATCCAGGACCTGTTTCATGCCATCCATTAGTCAAAGGAGGAATGTATGCCAAGTGATGACAAAATAGACCTTGAAATATATAAATTGATCGTAGAAAACGTATTTGATGCAAGCGATCCCACCACAATGGGGTCCCGGGTCACCCAGCTGCTGGTCTCCACCATGGGGGTGAAAGGGGCAAGCATTTTTGTGGTCAACCCAGGAACCGAATCCCTTGAAATCCTTGCCACGGAAGGATTGAGCATCGGATATGTCAATAAGGGCCCCATCCTGGTCGATAAGAGCATCAAGCTGCCGTCAAATCTCAAGCCCGTTATCATTACGGATACAAACAATAGTGAACACCTGCAGTATCCTGAAAAAGCGAAAAAAGAAGGTATCCGATCCATTGTCTCCTTGCCCGTCAACCTGCGGGGAAAAATCATAGGAGCCTTGAGAATATATCATTCAGAACCATGGGAGGTATCAGAGCTTGAGCTGTCTTATCTCAGGTTGTTGACCCTTAATATAGGCATGGCATTGCGATATTTCAGGCTGTCTTCCGTTGTCCAGTGTACAAAGGATACCCTTGATGAAATTCATCCTATCTGGCTTTAAACTGACCGGAAACTTAGTTTTGATGGCTTAAAAGAATATTACCCGAAACAATTGAAAGAATTCAAAAAAAATCTTGATCAGAAAAAAAATGATTTTGAAAAAGAGATCCAGCGTTTAGCTGAATCAATTAATTCTTATAAAAAATACCTGGAAAAATTTTCAAGTATTAAATCTACTCTTGAAAAAGCAATTCTGTATAAAGAAGAGGATCACTGAGAAAACCCGCGTAAAAGACTTACGACAGTTTTTCCCTCTATGACAATTTGTTTATCTTGATTTTCAATCCAGCTTCTTATTTCAATTATCTCGGCCTCAGGATCTATGGCTATTATTTCAAACCATGCACAAAGGTTGTCCCCTATAAAGACAGGGCGTAAAAAGTTTAAAGTCTGGGATTTAAAAATTGCGCCAATTCCTGGCAGATGCATCCCCACCAAGGTTGAAAACAACGAGGCTGACAACATACCATGGGCAATTTTCTGTCCAAAAAATGTTTGTTCTGCAAAACGCTCATCAACATGCAGGGGATTTTGATCACCTGTTATCGCTATAAAATGGGACAAATCAGCTTCAGTTATTGTTTTTCGCAAAAAAGCTTTTTGTCCAACTTTAAGATCATCAAAACTTGTTAAATGATAACTCATGCTTTGCTCCTCTTAAACAAAGTATTTTTAAATACATCACCTTATCCTATTATCATTAAATATTGTATTTACAACAGCATTTTTCTGGTGGAAAAACGATGATGCTTGATTAAAAAAGAGGCGTAACGTATAAAAGCAAAGGGAAATTACTCTATAGGATTAATAGAAACTGTACAACCTGAAGGTAAACAATGAAAATTCTGCTTACAAATGATGATGGATATAATGCGCCGGGAATTCTTGCGCTGTACAAAACGCTTCGATCTTGTCACGAGGTTATTCTGATTGCACCTGATAGAGAAAAAAGTGCAGTGAGCCATGGCATCAGCCTTAATAAACCCATGAGGATTGATACTATAAGTTTAAATGGGGAAGATCAGGTATATGCTATTACAGGAACACCTGCCGATTGTGTTAAGCTTGGCCTGTCTGAAGTCTTCACCACTGTGCCTGATCTGGTTATTTCCGGAATTAATCCGGGCAGCAACACAGGGGTTAATATTAATTATTCAGGCACAATAGGGGCAGCCAGGGAAGCTGCATTAAACGGCATATTAAGCATGGCCGTTTCGATATTTACAAAAGGGGAGACTTTAGATTTTGAGGGTGTGTCCCGATTTGCCGCCCAGATAGCAGACAAAATTCATGATTATAAGCTGCCTTTTGGGACCTTTTTAAATATTAATGTTCCTGGTGTTCCAATTGATGAGGTCCGTGGTATCAGAATAACCCGGCAGGCATCAAATAATGTATCAAAAGATTTTGAGAAAAGAACAGATCCTAAAAACCGGGATTATTATTGGTATGCCCGAATTGAAAAAATGGATGATGATCCGGGTACAGATGTTAATGCATTATCCCAAAACTATATTTCAATGACCCCGATTCGATGCGATGTCACGGATTATAAAGCAATGGCGGAATTGGAAAATTTGAATTTTTATACCGGATGAAATCGATATTCAATTACGCTATTGATTCCTTGCTGGACTGCATTTCAAAATTACTCAACAATTTCCAGAATAACTCTTTTTTGTTCCTTTGCAGATGCACAGGATAGAATCGTCCTCATGGCCTGGGCCGTTCTGCCCTTTTTACCAATGACTTTTCCAAGGTCTTCTTTTGCTACCCTTAATTCCAGCACAAGGGTCTGCTGTGCCTTAATTTCCGTGACTTCAACCTGATCTGAATTATCAACCAGTGCCTGGGCAATGTACTTAATCAAATCTTTCATAACCTGTCCTCCTTTTAACCTGTCAGATGGTAGCAGAAAATATAATATGAACCACTAGAAATCAGTATCATAATCAATAGGCCTACAGGGCAATCAACCCCAAAAAATTTGTACTTAGAATATCACAGATTATAATAATCTCAAGCATTATTTATCATTATAATGTTCAATTTTTTATAACCATTTGTATAATTATCTTTGATCCTCATCCGGTTCAGCCCAAATAATATGAATCTTATTAATAAAAAGTGTCTTGTAATGGATAGGGTTGTCAATATGACCCGGGTGGGCCGTGACATTATACATGACTAAAAAAGGCTCTCTATTGTTTGTTATAAGATCACTTAGCCTGTCATACCCCTTGCCCTTGTCCCGGTTGATATTGACCTGACCGTTCACCAGGGTACCATCAACAAGTTTTAATCGAATAATACGAGCTTCCACGTCTCTGCTCGTGGTATCTTTTTCGTTCATTTTTTTCTCCTTTGTCATTGGTAATGATTTTGCCAACAATTTATGAATAAAAATGATATGTTAAGAATGAATAAATCAAGAATTTATGTCAAGGTAAAAAGCTAATTCATGCATTATCTATCAATACGTTTTATTCATTTTGCTTGACATAAAAAAGAAATTAATTAAATTAGAGCACGTATTTTTATTTTAATAATGGAATATTTTATTATCATGCCCGATACAATATTTTTGTTTCAGGGTGAAATAAAGGAGCAAACATTCTTAATCCTTTGGTAAAAAAAATTCTTGTTATTACTCTGTTTTGTATTTTTTTATTATCAGGATGCGCTGCATCTTCTGACTTTCGTTTGAAAAATCTTGCCAAGACCAATATTGATCTTATCTCTGAACTTCACATGAATCAGGCCATCAATCTTTTAAAAACCCTTACTGAAAAATTATATAAAAAAAATCCCTGGGAATTGCAAAAAGTTCCGAGCCAGACAATTGATTCCCGCCTGAAAAAAATATTTATATGCCCCATTGAAAAAAAATATGCAGAACTTGATTTTAAAGAGAGTATAGATGCTATTTTGCTGGGATTTGAACCTGATTTTAAAGGGGATCGGGTCTTTGCCATCATGCTTGGTTTATACACCATGATTCATAAATCATATAACAGCAAGTGTGAACTTTTCATGCTGGATTATTTGAATGAACAAAACCTGTACCATAGTGCCCGAAATATTGAAATCCTTGTATGGCGACTGAATACGAGAAAAATGGACGACGACCGGTTGATTATCCTGACCAACAATTTTGAAGGTGAAATAAAAAACTTAAGCTATGAACGCCTTTTTGGAAAACTCATCTCTCTGCAAGACACAATGGCACAAATTGTCTCTGGCAGAACGGGCAGGCACATAAACAAAGCTATTCAAATAGTTGGTATGGCTTTTTTGCCCATTGGCCTTTAGTGCCTCACCCAAAACCACCAATTTTTCCGATTACTTCCTTGGGCTTAACCAGTCTTATATATAATTGGGTCAACCCTCAGGGGTTTAACAATTTCTCAAATCGCTTCAATTGAGTTTTATAATATTCTTTTTTGTCTATTGAACGGTTCAACGCTTCTTTTGCTGCTTTTACAGCCATCTCAATATCATTATTGATAAAAAGTGCTTCTGCATAGGTGTCTAAAACAAAGGCTTCCCTTTTTTGGGCCAAAGCCATTTTAGCATATTCCAGTGCCTTTTTGCCGTTTCTGAATTCTGACTCAGGGCATGTTGAAAAAAGCCAGGATAGATTGTTTAATGCATGAACATTTTCAGGATCAGCCCCCAAAACATTTTCATAGGACTCAATAGCCTTTTTATATTTTTTTTGATTGTAATAATAATCACCAATAATTGCATATAAATCAGAATTTCCAGTATCAACATCCAATTGTTGAAAAAGAATATTTTCAGCGATAAAATTATCAAATCTTTCCTTGGCCATGCCAAAGTTTATGGAATAGCCAAAACCAAAAAGTATGGACACCAGGACAAAATATCCAATAATTAATTTTTTGACCTTTAAATGGTGGGCCTGTATCAAGGCGGGGGTTCTTTGACATCTGTCCAGAAACCTTACTCGCTGGCCGATGCTGTAATGATGCCAATTGGGTTTATCAATGGATTGCCTTGAAAGGGATGCAATCTTGTAGAATGTTGAAATAAGAGGGGCTGCATCTTTGGTAAAAGAATAGACATGGAGGTCAGCCTGACGTTCAAAATTTCGCATGAAAAATCCAAACATAAACCTGAAGTAAAGAATAAAAAACCCAATAAGGGTGGTGCTGATTAAAATCGGGAGAGCCGTATTTTTTTCAACGCCGACAAACTCAAACAAAGCATATACTGGTTCAATAATATACAACAACAACATAATCGGCTCAAAAAAGACAAAATTACAAGAAATAAACCCTGCAAAAAAGAAAAGATAAAATAACATGTGATGTTTTTGGACATGACCGATTTCATGCAGCATAACAGCATCTAGTTCATCATCATTCAATGAATTGAGCAAGGCCGGGGTGACAAGAATATACCGGAATCGACCCACCAGCCCCATCACCCCGGCTGTAATCATGGTACCGCCGAATAATTCCCATTTTAAAATATTCGAATATTTTACCCCGGCTTTTTTGCAGACACTTTCTATCCTTGCTCTTGCTAATCCCGGCTCCAGGGGCTTACAATTCCAGAGTTTTTTGATTAAAACAGGCCCGAAAACAGCTATAGCAACAAGGAACAAAGCAATATACCCAATTTCACCGGCAGGAGTTTGTAAAAATGATTTAGCCGGTTGCCAGGGTAAAAAACCCAGGATATCTGCAATAAGTGACAGGCAAAACCAGGGCAAAAGTGCCGGTAAAGAAAAGGAAACATTGGATATGATAAAGTTCTTTTTTGATACTTCTCCTGCAAAATATCGCTTTTGAACGCCATATGCTGCATTCCAGATTATTATCAGGTAAAAAAGAAACAGCCCCAGAAAAATAATGGCTTCAACAGTTGGAAGAACATCAAAAAATTTTATTCCGGAAAAAAGGAGATTTAATTGAAACCCATAAATATTTACAGCAAAAATCACCAGCGCAAGTACAGAAAACCGGGATATATAATTATTGATTAAATGGTCAATGTTGGCGTAGGGATTTTCAAATGCTTTTTTCCCAAGCCGTTTAAATGCGAAATGACAAACAACAGCAAATACGATCGTGACCATAAGGCTGTTAAAAACAACAATATTATCAACATT